>NZ_JAGXJL010000047.1:0-59641 GCF_019091475.1 Streptomyces sp. GbtcB6
CCCTACTCGTCGGCGTCTCCGCCGGCAACGTCCACGACAGCGAAGGACTGAAGCCCATGGTCGAGGGTCACCAAACGAAACACGACCCCCACCGAGGACGCCACTTCAAGCCGCAGCGACTCCATGCGGACAAGGCCTACGACGTTCCCCACCTGCGGAAATGGCTATGGGGGAAGCGCATCAGCGTGCGCATCGCCCGCAAAGGAGTCGAGTCCAGTGAACGATTAGGGCGCCGCCGATGGGTCATCGAACGCGCCATGTCATGGCTGTCCGGCTACCGGCGCCTCAGCCCCCGCTACGAACGAAATCCCCGCAACTACCTGGCATTTCTCGGACTCGCCGCAGCACTCTGCTGCTACAAGCGGCTCGTCCGCCTCACCACGTAGGACACGGTCTTAGTGCGGCCGAGCTGTTGAGGACGTCACTGGGTAGCTCAACGTCCTTGAACACCCAGCCGTCACTTCGGGTCAGGTCGACCGTCCAGACGGTCTTGCCGTCCGCCGTGTGAACGCTGGTGGCCTGGATCTTGAAGTCGCTGAAGAGTGTGGTCTGCGCTCGGCCTTTGAAGTCGATGGTCAGTGTGTTGTAGCCGAACCCCTCCGTCCGGTCCATGAGCCAGCCGGTTGCCTCGGAGAAGTCGATGGGTGCGTCCTGCGGTTCCTCTCGCTTGGCCAGGTCCCTGGCCCAGTTCCGGGCGAACTGGTCCAATACCAACTCGTCGGTCTGCGGGTGGTCCGAGGCCCGTTCGTAGCTGACCGCGATGGCCGCCCCGATCTGGTACAGGTGATCCAAGGTGAACCGGCCGCCGCAGGTGTCGTACACCTGGAAGAGGAACGCTGAGAGGCCGCCGGTCACCGACTGGCTCGCGTTGTTTCCCCTGTTGGTAGCGTCCGGCTTGACCATGCCGTTGACGTACCAGGGCGCGCCTTCCTTGAATTCGGACGGGATAGCCACCGCGCCGGGCTTCACCCGGGGCCTGTCGCTGGTCTTCCGGCCACCGCGCTTGATCGCAAGGTCGTTGACCCACGAGTCGAGGGGCGCAATGGCCGCGCCGCTCTCCACCCGGTAGACGTCCACGGTCTTACTTCCGGGAACTATGACGTAGTGCCCGGCTCCACGCTTGAAGTCGACGTGCTCGCCCAACTCGTCGGCGTACTGCTCGGTGTCGACGCCTTCGGGTAGCCGGTACACGTACTGGAGACCGCCCCGGCCGGTACGGATGGTCAGCGTGTGGGACAGCTCACCGTGCTCGGCCTGGAGCCTCTCGGCGGTCTCCGCCCCCTTCTTGTCGCCGTACGTGTCGACGTCGGGCACGCCCAGCCCATCCAGCCGCCAGCCGAAGTTGAGACGGCCGCTGCGCGCGTGGAACCACCCCGTGATGACATCGGGGTCCGTGGTGGCGTCGTCCAGGCCGTTCGGGGCTAGCGCGCCGTGGGGGTGCTTACCACTTCGGCAATCCTCACCGGTCTTGCGATCCTTTCCGTGGCAGGTGCACCGGCCGTCCTTGTCGACGGTGTAGCAAGGCAAAATCGGATGACCCGCAGTCGCGAGAGCCAGTGCGTTTTCGAGCACTCGCCGGGTGTCTTCGATCGGGACCATTCCGGGACCTGCGTAAATGTCGAGTGGTGACCCGCCAATAGCGAATTGCAAGCGCGCCAAGCCGCGTGATTCCATGGGTGATGAGCCTCCTAGCTCGTGATTTGATGGTGCGTTGGCCGCTCAGATAGTTGGTGGTGCTCCTGCTGAGCAGCTGATTCAGGTGATGCGGTATGAGTCCCGGATTTGGCCGTCCGGGACTCAGCCGTTTCCGGGGTCAAGGCGCTCAGCCGCTCGTGGGCCGAAGAGAAGAATGAGAAGCCTTATCCGTTCGGCGTCACGCAGTTCGGTGGCGTCCCAGCGGACGGTGGGCTTCGGCTTGGGCGCTTCAGGCTGAGGCGGGGCGGTCATTCCGACACCTCGACCCGCTCAAAGAAGGTCTCCATGGGGGCGCCGAGCGCAGCGGCGAGGGAAGCCATGGCCGGGCTGCTGGGGATGCACCGACCACGCTCGTACTTGATGATCGTTGTGTAGACGCACCCGACTTGGTCCGCCAGCTGGCGCAGGGTGAGCTGTTGGTCGGCGCGAACGCGGCGCAGGGCGGCGGGGTTGAACTGCAACAGGGCAGGCATGGTGAGCGTTCCCTAGAGGGGAAGATTCGCACCATCGAGGGTGCCGGTACTGGCCCCGACCAAACGTCGGTCCAACCACGCGGTCTTCGAGCCTGATGCTCTTCCCGCCCCGGTCTCTCCCCGCTGTTCCGGTCTCTCGTCCCAACGGACGGCCGGGCGGCTGTGGCCTGCTGCATCTCCTACGAAACCAGCACCCGGCTACTTGCCACAAGCCCCGTAGGCACCATGCGCGCACCGCAAGCTCACGGGCTGTGACGACCCCCTGGTGAGGCCCCTCAGCGACCTCCGCGGCTGTCACAGGAAGTGTCGAGGACACCCACGAGAGGTGAGTGCCGGCGGGTGCCCAGGAGCTGACCGTCCTCGTACGCACGGGCCCCGGCCAACGGTGGGCCCGTCCCGGTCTTCCGTGGGGTCTCCGGCGGCCTCTCGTGGCCAGGCAGCAGGACCAACAGGTCTTCATTCCGCTAGAGTTGGTTTCATCGCGAGCCCGTAACCGACGTAGTCGGGTAGGCCGCCCTCGTGACAGACCACCCCACCCCGGTGGCAGCACTTGGGTTGTATGCGCAGCCCCCGCGATGGGGGCCGTGTTCGCCGGTCGCGTGCCCATAAGGAACGCGCCCCCCGTTCTGTCGAGCCTTGGGGGTGCATCTCGCTTACCCCTGCTACCCCCGTTATGAGGGATCACAGCCGCACCCGCCCCGGCCAGGCACCGAGAGCCAAGACACGTCGGCACGGCCTCAGCAAGACCTCACGTACATCACGTGGTGGTCGGCTGAGAGCTGCGTGCCACAGTCCGACCGCCAGGAAGGTAAGTCGGACCGTTGAACCTCTCTCTCGGTGTCAAGGTGCTCGTGGTCGTCACCTGCACGCTGTTCTCCGCCCTCGTCGGCATCGGAGCGGGCTGGCTCCATCACAGCCCCGGAGCCCGTAGGCGGGACGCAGTCCTCTTCGGCGGAGTCGCGTTCGGAGGCACTCTCACGCTGTGCCTGACCGTGCTGGGTGCGGTTGGGGTGCTTTCCGGCGGAACCGCGTGAACGTGCGGAGGCCCCGGGGTACGGCCCGGTACCTCGGGACTTCGCCGCAGGTCGGCGCACGGCAGGCCTGACTCTGTGTCAGATCTAAATTTGCGCTATACTCTTAAGAGTTGGTCCGTTTACCGAGCTACAGCTCACATGCACGGTTCAATTCCGGCGGGGGCTATCCTCGCGGTCATCTTTATGCTGTGGGACCTGTTTGACCTGTCCGAACGCATCAGAGAATACCGCAAGAAGTCAACTGCAAGAAGAGCGAGTTCAAAGAAGAAGAGAAGGGCGGTGGTCGGTATGAGTAGATTCAAATTGTTCATGTCGACCGCGAGCGTGGCCAACGCAGCGGTACATGTGGCTGAAGCCCCGTAAACGGCATAACAGAAAGAGGGTCCACCGAACGCGGTGGGCCCTTCTTCATTTTCATGAGGGCAAGTGCCTCAATGGGGTTTGAGGGCGCGGCGGGCCGAGTTGATGACGTTGTGGGCGTCAGCGCCGTAGACGGCGGACTCGCTCAGCGTGCGCCAGACACGGAGGTAGGTGGCCACGCTGTCGGCGTCATCGATCCAGAGTTCGGCGTGCCAGTCCTCGACGACCGCCAGACGTTCGTCATAGACCCAGAACGAGTTGCCCGGCCAGATCTTGAGGGAGGCCGTGAAGGGGATGATGCCGAGTTCGACGGTGTCCAGCCCGATGGCGCTGGCCAGGTGGTGAAGCTGCGTCGCGAGGACGGACGGCGGGCAGATCAGGGAGTGCAGCGCCCCCTCCCAGACCATGATCCGGTACTTACGGCCGGGGCGGTAAAGCCCCTCCTGGCGCTGGATCCGGGCGCGAACGGCGTCCTCGGTGTCCCGTGGGGAGCGCATCAGGTCGGCGTGCCGGTTGAAGGTGTGCCGGGCGTAGTCCGGCGTCTGGAGCATGCCGGGGATGAGGACGTTCTCCCAGATCGTGAGGACACGGGAGCGCTCGTGCTCCACGGTGGCGGCGTCCTGGACGGCCCGGTGTCCGGCGGCGAGCTGCCGACGCCAGGAGCGGATGTGCGACTCGAACCCCCGGAGCCTGGCCAAGAGGTCGTCGTACGATTCGGGCTGGCCGGTGCCGTCGGCCCAGGCGCGCAGGTCCTCGGCGGTGGCCGTCTGCCTGCCGTTCTCCAGCTTGCTGACCTTGACCTTGGTCCAGCCCGCGCCGAGGCGTTCGGCGAGCTGAGTACCGGTGAGACGGCCGTCCGGGCACGTGAACCGCAGCTCTCGGAGCCGGGCGCCAAGTGCCTCACGAGCCTGCTGGTAGTCCGTGCTCACCGGTACTCACCTGCCTTACCCGTTCGTGTTCAGGCGCGCCGCGAACTCCCTGGACGGGACGGCGTAGTGCTGGGCCACGTCGCGCAGCCGGTTGTACTGGTTCACACGTGCCGGCTCGGTGATGAGTTCCGCGCCCTGGAGGACGTCCGCGTCATCGAAGATGCACAAGGCGACGATGTGGGAGTCGAAGATCCAGAAGTCCTCATCGGGGAGGTTGACGCGCTTGGCGTCGTCGCGCCACATGTTCCGGACCTCTTCGCCCAGGGCCGCGTTGTACTCGGCGTGCGCCAGCAGATACAGCTGTCCCTCGGTCGGCGGGTTGTCCAGGATCCGCACCCGACCGACGTACGCCCCGCCCTGTGTCTTGGGGAGGATGGTGCGGGCCCACGGGGCGTCCATGTCCCACTTCGGCTCCTCGCCCCTCACGAACTGGGCGTAGGTCTCCTCCTGCTGGTCGACGGCGTAGCCCTTGCGCATCTCCAGGTGCCAGGCGGAGTGCTGGAAGTTCTCGAAGAGCCGGGCGAAGGTGGCCGGGTCGAGGATGCGCGGTTCGGTGTCGCGGTCTTTGGGGCCGAAGTCGATCAGGGTGTTGCGCGGGACCACGATCGGAATCTCGTCCTCGTCCAGGTGCTGGAGCTGGGCGATGGAAGCCGGGTCGGTGAGGCGAGGGCCGTGCACGATGATCTCGCCGGAGTCGAGGTCCTCATGGATCGCGGGGCAGGAACCGCCGCCGCTACCAGTGCCGTTGAAGCGCAGTCGTCGCGCCATGACCAGTTCCTTCCCTCTGGGGACTGATCTCCCAAGCATCACGAAGACCAACGCCCGGTTCACGGGGTTCGGTTGCCCTTCGTGGATAACATCGCGTAACTCCGCCCCGGTATCAAGAAACTTCGAGAAACTCCCGTAGCGATCAGCGGTGGCCGGTTTCTAGCGTCCGGTTCATGGCACCGAAGAAGACGCAGGACGTCACTGACACTCAAGCAGCGGTAGAGGCTCTCAGAGCCGCCCTGGACGGCGCGGGGATCGTGCTCCCGTCGCTGAGGGTCGACCCGGCTTCGCCCGGGTTGCAGCTGGTCGAGCTGGGACGGGTGCGCGCCGACGTTGCCGTCCGCCTCGCCAAGGCACTCCAGCCGGAAACCCGTGAGTGAGCAGCCGGAGGGCGCTCTGGTCTTCGACACGGGCCGGGACGAGCTGGGCTACGTGATGGGGCACGAAGGTCCATACGTCCAGCTACGGCCGGTCGCGGGCGGGCGAGAGTGGGACGCCGACCCCGCTCACGTCCGCCCGGCCACCCAGGATGAGCGTCTCGAAGCCGTGCGCGTCCGAACCCGCGCCATGAACTTCTTCAGCAGCAACGGCGGAGCCTTCCCGTGACCGCCCCAACCGAGGACCCCTCGACCATGTCCGCGGAGTGCGCGCTGGCCCAGCAGCCGGGTTACTCCAAGCTGCACAGCGAGTGCCGCCAGACCAGGGACATCCCCCTCCCCCACGGCCGGGGGATCCTGCTCATACCCCGCTGCACCTGCCCCCACCACCGCTACAGCTCGCCCAGGTGACGCCCCCTCACCAACGCCCCAGACTCCGCCCGACCAGCAACTGAGCCTCGCCCCAATTCGACCGGGGTGGGGCTCAGTTGCATCTCGCCGAAGACTCTGTCCGCATGCGCTACGCTATGTACATCCGAGCTGCTGAATATGAATAAGGCACTCGGTAGACAGCCATGCTGGAGTCGACCCCTCGGCCGTGAGCCGAGTAGACGCGGGTTCGACGGTGAAAGCATGGTGCCGTGGGGGGCCAACGGTTAGACGCTTGTGCTGGGCGACATCAGCACACCCGAGAACATTTGCGCACGCGTCAGCGCGGGTGTCTCGGTCCGAACCGTAGGGTTCGGATCGAGGCTGCCTGCGCACCCGATCCGACCCATGACAGGGAAGGTAAGGATCGGTGGACGGCACCGCCATCACCATCATCATTCTCGCCATCGCTGGCGTGGTCACCTTGCTGATCTTCGTCCTGAAGGGCGTACTCGATCAGCTCCCCGACCTCTTTGAGTCCGCGCGTAAGGCGCGCGAGGCCTGGGAGCAGCTGACCAAGAAGAACGACGAGGCCCCGCGGCCGGACGAAACCGAGGAGCAGCCGCCCCCGGTCATCCCCTCTGCGGACGAGGAGCCGCCCGCTGCCGCGTAAGAAGTCCCGGGCTTCCGTGAGGTCTCGACGCACGAGATCCCGCTCCGGGACACCGGGGCCCATTAGGCACACGAGAGGCCACGGGAGACACCGCCCGTGGCCTCGTGCTGCGGAACGTCGTACCCGCGTCAGACCGCCCCGGCGAGACCGGCTGCGTCGCCGATGGCCTTCAGTGCATCTGTCCACGGTGCCCCGACCATCAACTCGTTGAAGGCGACCATACCGAAGAACAGGAAGAAGAAGGCGACGTAGGGCGACGCCTCCATCGGGTCGCCCTCGATGCTGTACGTCGGCGTGAGCAACAGCTCCAGATGCTCGCCCGACTCACGGTAAAAGGCTCCGGCCGCCACGAGGGTGGCGTGCGAGAGCTGGGTCTCAGCGAGCCAGGACTGGAGCAGCCCACCACCCAGACGGCCAAGGAGGTTGCTGGTGTTGATGTACGTGTTGGCCGGGTTGCCCGGGATCACCGCGTCGCGTACGGCGTCGGCCGCCTCGGCGTCGTACTGATACCCGCCGTCATCCGCAGCTTTGCGCGGGCCACCATGCTTGTGCTGGTGCGCCTTGTTCATGGAGTCCACGGCGTCCTCGCCGTCCCTGACAAGCCACTGGAGGTGCGCAACGTACTCCACCATCAACCGCCGGTTCGGCGCGGCTTCGTGGCCAAGGCCCCGATCGTGCAGGACGACCACGGCGGCGGCCTGTCGGTGAAGGGCTGCCACCATGCCCCAGCCGACCTGGAAAGGACGGCAGTCCTCAGGGGCCGGAGCATGATCGGCAGCACCGCCGTCCAGCAGCGCAGTCAGAGCCTTCAGGCCAGGCACTGCCCGCCTGTTCAGCTCTGCGAGATCTACCGTCATACGTAGATCGTCCCGCGTGCCGCGCCCCGTGCGCACCGGAATTTCCCATCTGCCCAGCCTTAGGGCGGCGCAGCCCCGTGGCGGGCTCTGCGTGGGCGTCCCCGGGCATGAGAGCGCCCCGCCGGTCCCTCGGCCCGGCGGGGCGTCTCTGTGCGGCGAGAGGGCCGTCTGTGGGCTCAGGCGGCGATGGCCAGGCGGAAGGGGATCGAGGAAGAAGCGGTACCCCCCCGTCATTGGGCCGGGCACGCCCATTTCCGGGGGTACCGCTTCTTCCTGGGCCAGGAGGCGAGGGTCAACCCTGCCCTCGATGCGCAATGCCGGTACGAGGTCGGGGACCCACACCGGCTGGCCAGCGTCGGGCAGGGCAGACATGACCTGGTCCCAGACCCCGCAGTTGCGCCACCTCTTGTAACGGGAGTGGATGCCCTTCCAGGGACCGAACCGCTCGGGGAGCTGTTCCCAGAGGCAACCGGTGCGGGCCTTGTAGAACATCGCGTCGAGCATGGTGCGCCCTGGCCGGCACCTGTGGTTGGGGGGGGTCCCACGCCTTGAAGATCGGCTCGGCCAGCGCCCACGTCTCGTCGCTCAGCTCGTCCGGAACCAGCCGCCCGTGGGCTTTGAACCACTCGGCCATCGAGCAGACCAGGCCGACCCTCGGTTTGGGGACCTCGCCCGTGATGGTGACCTTCACGTCCAGCAGCGCCAGCACCTCCATTTGCTTGGCCGAGGTCATGTCGGCCAGCCGCTCACGGGCTCGGGTGGCCAGGGCGACGAGGTCACTGGCGCGCTGCTCGGCAGCCTCGGTCTCCTGGGCCCAGGCGGCGGCCTCGTCCCGCATGGTGCGCAGTTGGCCAAGCTCCTCGTTCAGCTGCTGCGTGGCCGCCTTCACCGCGACTGCGGGCAGCCCCGCCTTGGCGTAGTCGACTGCGGTAGTGGTGATGGCCTGCTCAAGTTTGCTGATCTGGGTGTCCAGCTCGGTCGTGTCACCGTGCTTCGCCGCGCCGTCCTTGGTGAGCCTGGCGCCGTGTCCGGCGTGTGTGCGGGCAGGGTCGCGGAAGACAGAGACGGCCTTGAGCGTCGAGTCGGACACGAGCTTTGCCCGCACGTTCCCGGCGGACCAGGGCTTGCCCGACCTGGTGAAGATGCCCGTCGCGTTTAGGCGCGCGGCGACCTCGCGGGTGTTCATGGCCCGACGCACCACCATCCGCCACATCACCTTGAGGATGCGGACCTCGCGAGCGTCCTTGACCAGGAACGAGCCCTTCTTGCCCTTGCCCTCGATCCGGTAGCTGTACGGGGGCTCACCACCCGGCCAGCCACCCCGGACAGCCTTCGCCTGGATGCCGTCCTGGAACTGCTCCCGGATGGTGTTGTAGTCCATCTCGGCGAACATCGCGTACATCTGAAGCTGTGCCAGGCCGCCAGTGGTGGTCGTGTCGACGATCTCCTGAGTCGCCGAGATGAAGCCGACCTCCATGGCTTCCAAGGCCCAGATGATGTTCCAGAACGCTTTGCCGGGCCGGCCGATGCGGTTGAACTTGTGGACTAGGACACCGTCGAACTTCCCGGCCTTGGCGTCGGCCAGCAGGCGGTTCAGCTGGGGGCGGCTGGTCAGCGAGCCCGAGACGCCCTCGTCCTTATAGACGTCGTAGACGACCCAGCCTCGGCGCGTGACGTACGGCGTGGTCCTTGGCTGCTCGGCGTTCGGCGTCGGCGGCCAGGCGGGCGTTCTCGGCGGCAGCTCGGGCGCGGTCGTCGGCCGCGCGCTCGGGCTGGACCGCCGCAGCCACCGCTTCGACGAGACGCTGTTCCTCGGTCCGGGCGTCGTCCAGCGGCTGCTTCAGTTCGGCAACGCCCTGCTGAAGCGGGGCTGTCGCCTCGATGGCGTCGGCCTGGTCGAGCAGCACGGTGGCCTTGGCCTGGAGGCTGATGGCTTCGCCGCGCAGTGTGAGGGCCTGCACGTCGTGGCCGCGCAAAGCCTCAGGGAACTGAGCCCGCAGCTCAGCGGGAATCGCGTCCAGCGGGTTGGTGGTCATGAGCGGGCTCCGGGAGGAGCGAGGGCAGCGGGCCGGAGCCGCGCGGCTGGGGCGGGACGACACCCGTCGGGGCGGTCGTGAAGGGGTGCCGGCCGGGGTCGACGCTGACGCGCTGGGGGCTCTTGCCGTGGCGCAGGTCGAGAGGCTGGATGTCCGCGGACCCCTGGTTGCAGCTCACCGAACCGGCCAGGGCACCGCCCCGGGGGTCGGGCTCTGTGGTGTGCGCTGCCCCACAGCCAGCTTGAGCTGTATCACAAGATCGCCACGAGGCAGGCTCGTACGTCTTTCTGGAGCGCCCGGCTCGCGATGATCCTGGGGTTCGGGCTGCTAGGCCTGTTCGTCGTGGTGGCGTACAACGCGAGCACGACAGCGGGGGCGGTCGTCGCTGGCGGTTTGGGCGCGGTGTCGGCAGCCCTGGCCGGGTTCATCAGCAAGACGCTCGTCAGGTCGCAGGAGACGGCTGCCGGTCACTTGAAGGCGTACTTTGAGCAGCCGCTGGAGTTCTCGCGGTTCCTGGCGGCCGAACGGCTGGTCGCCGACTCCGGAATGACCCAGGAGCAGCGGGCCGAGATAACCGCGGAGTTGGCCAGGGCGATCGTCGTGCGCCCCGGCGCCACACCTGACGCCGGGGGCAACGCGCCCAAGCCCGAGGGGAACGGGGCGGCCAACTAGCCCTCTCAGAGGCCCAAGAGCGGGGACGGTTGCAGAAGACGAAGGCCTCGTCGGAGCGTACGCCACCGGCCGCGCACACCCCCGTGGCCCTCCAGCGGGACGTTCGACCCTTTCACCTTCGTGTTCAGGATGTGGGTCTCACCTCGATCGCGCCGTACTGCACGCACCGAACAGGACGCGTGTCCGCCTTGGCAGTTACCCGATTTTCATGCCGAGCGGGAACCTCTGGCTGAGAGCGATACGTACTATTCCCGGACCGAGCCGGGCTGCGGAACAACTGGTCCGCTCAAGGCCCTCAAGGACAGCCTTTCTACGCAGGGACGGGAGCTCAGCTAGTCATGGCCGACAACTCCGAACCGCCGAAGCAGATCACCCCGATCATCAGCGCCGTGATGTACATCTGCGCGCTCGTCGCTGGCGTCACGCTGGTCGTGACTGGCAGCGCAACGCCTACAGAAGCCACCGGGTTCATCGCTCCGTTCTTGGTCATCTTCGAGGGTGTGAAAGGCCACTTCTCCTGAGCGGCCAGCGCGGGCTAGTCGCCCTCGTCTTCCGGGCACGTGGGGTACGAGCTGGGCCGCTGAGACCTAGACGAGTAAGTCCGATGTGTTCAGTGATCGAATGCGATCAGGGACCGCGTGACAGGCTGGCCGGTCTTGTGGTTACGCCAGATGGCTGCGGCCAGGGCGAGGACGCGCTGGGCGACGCGGACCGCGACGCCCTCAGCGGTGCGGCCGCCGTGCACTGCTGCGGCAGATACGGGAACATCGACACCAGGTGCACGTTCGCGTAACGCAGCCAGCGTGTCTCGGAGTGGAAGCCGAGCAGAGCCTGCGCGACCGCGAGGGTGACCAGCTCGGAGTCGCTCAGCCGCGGCGGCCTGCCCATCCCGCGATGGGTCTCCAGCCCGTCATCGATCTTCACGTACAGTGCGGTCAGCAGGGTGTCCACGTTCTCGTTCGTCACACAACGATCTTGGGCACCCTCTTCTCACCCCGGGGCGGCAGGCAGCACGGTGGCTACTCAGTCGAGGTCAGAGGCTCGGTCTGGAAAGAAGTCGGCGCTTTGGACGTACTCCATCGCTTTGGTGAACTCCGGATCGCCGAGGCGGCGTTCCATCTCCTGCGGGCTCAGGTCTTCCACGCGGGTCTGGATCCAGTACAGGTTGCCCAGCGGGTCGCGCACCCGCCCGACCCGGTCGCCGAAGAACAGGTGGGTGACCTCAGTGACCGAGGTGCCGCCGGCCGCAACGGCCTGCCGGTGCACGGCGTCGGCGTCCTCGACGTAGAGACGGAGGAAGCCGGGGGTCGGCGGCCACTCCGGCCGCGCGTCGAACATCATCACCACCGAGTCGCCGATCCGCACCTCCGCATGCTCGATGCTTCCGTCCTTGCCGGCCAGGCACGCGAGTTCCTCCGCGTCGAACGCCCTCTTCATGAAGTCGATGAGCTGCACTGTGTCGCGCGAGATGATCCACGGCGTCACGGTGTTGTAGCCCTGGCGAACCGGCTTGACGGACATCTGACTGCCTCCTGGGGCGAGTGCCTCGACGTGGTGATGACGCTAGTTCCGCTCTAGGTCAATTGCTGTCCCAGAGGTGCCCGATGGATGACGACGCACGTCACCCACCAGAGTCGTCCGGGATGAGTGCACCGCTCACAAACAGGATCTCGCCAGACAGGCCAGCCAGACATAGGACTTGATCGTCTAGGGCTCGTCGGTCTGCTCAACACAGGTCCCGCGGCACCGCGATAGGTTCAACCATGCGATCTCGAACGAACGGCATGTGGTGGGGTACGGCCGTCGAGGCACCGGACCCGGGACTCCTGGCCCGCTTCTACGCGGGACTGCTGGAGTGGCCGATCGTGCACGAGGAGCCCGGGACGGCTGTCGTCGCCCCACCCCAGGGAGCCGTCTACATCGTCTTCCAGGAGGCCGTCGGTTATCGGCCGCCCGCCTGGCCGCCGGTCGACGGTGAGCAGCGCACGATGATGCACCTCGACTTCCAGGTGGCCGACCTGGACGCGGCGGTGGCCGAGGCCGTCGCCATGGGAGCGGTACTCGCCCCGGATCAGCCGCAGGACCACGTACGCGTGCTGTTCGATCCCGCCGGTCACCCCTTCTGCCTGTGCCGCGACGACGGGTAGGAACAGGACCCGCGAAATTCGTACGCGTTGGCTGCGCGGGGTCCCGTAGATTCCCGGCGGGGGCCTGCCCGAGGTGCTCCGGATCTGAGGGGGCGTCGATGACCGTGGAGTCGATACCGGTGAAGGCGGCGCCGAAGTCGCTGGTGTGGGACGGCGACGAGCTGGTCTCCGGGGTCGGGGGCGGTCGGCGCTGGGGCCGCGACGGGGAGACACGGGAGGAGTCCTTCGCGTGGAGCTTTCCGTTCGACGCCGGGACCGCCTCGGTCTCGGGGCCCTACTCCGCGGTGTACCAGGAGCGTGGCACCAAGGGGGTGTTGCTCGAAGGCGAACGGGTCGTGCGAGAGCTGAACCGCAGCTACTACCGTGCGCCGGCCTACGACTACCCGCTCGCCCTGGGCAGACTGGGCGACGGGCGGGAGGTCGTCGTGCACTGCCCCGACGAATACAACGTCCAGATCGAGGACGCGGCGAACGGCGAACGGCTGACCGCGGGCGGGCGCGAGCCGAAGGACGTCTTTCACTCCAGGCTCGACCTGAGCCCGGACGGCCGCTATCTGCTCTCGATCGGGTGGTTCTGGCAGCCCTTCGGGACGGCCCTGGTCTACGACACGGCGCTCGCGCTCAGCGACCCCGGCACCCTGGACGGCGAGGGCGTGCTGCCGACAGCGGCGGTCACGAACGGGGAGGTGACGGCGGGCTGTTGGCTCGACGGCGACCGGCTGGTGCTGGCGACGGGCGCGGAGGAGTGGGACGAGGAGGAGAGAGCCGGGCTTCCGCCACGCCACCTCGGCGTGTGGTCGGTGTCCGAGGGACGCTGGCTCCACCGCAGCCCCGCCGGCGATGCCGAACCGGGTGTCCTGCTCCTGCCCCGCAGCGATCAGGTGATCTCGTTCCCCGGCCACCCGCGACTGCTCGACACGGCTACCGGGCGCGTCGTCGCGGAGTGGCCCGAGGTCGGCGTACCCGTCAAATGCACCTGCTTCGGCTACAGCCGGGTACCGACCCCCGTCGCCGCCCTCCACCCCGACGGCACACAGCTGGCCGTCGCGCAGGCGGAGCGCATCGCCCTCATCACGCTGCCGTGACCGGTCGGCCGTGCGGACGGCGTTCCGTCGTCGCCCCGGTCAGGAGCCCCGGTCAGGACGTCGCCCGCTCGTGGTACGACCGCCGGGTGTGCTCCGTGTGTTCGCGCATGAGGGTGGTCGCCAGCTGCTCGTCCCGGGCCGTGATCGCCGCGATCAGGCCGCGGTGTTCGATCCAGGACTGGTGGCCGCGCTGGCGGGCCACCGGGGTGTAGTACCAGCGGACCCGGCGGTCGACCTGGGCGGCGAGTTCGGCGAGGACCGTGTTGCCCGCGAGGTCCATGATCTTGGTGTGGAACGCGGCGTTCAGGGCGACGGCCCCGTCCACGTCGTCCGCGGCGACCGCCTTCTCGCCCTCGGCGCAGAGGGATTCGAGGGCGGCCACTCCCGCACTGCCCGCGTTGGCCGCCGCCAGCCGGGCCGCCTCCGCCTCCAACAGGGTGCGGACGGTGAGGAGTTGGTCGGCCTCGTCTTCCGTGGGCTCGTGGACGAACGCACCCTGGGCGGGCCGCAGGTCGACCCAGCCCTCGGTGTTCAGCCGCTGGAGCGCCTCGCGCACCGGCTGCCGGGAGACACCGAGGTGGCCGGCGAGTTCGCTCTCGACCAGGTGCTGGCCGGGCTGCAGGGAGCGGGTGGTGATGAGTTCCAGCAGCGCCTCGTAGACGCGGTCGCGGAGCGGTCCGGGGCGTTCGAGCTTGGGTACCGCGCCCTGCGGCAGTCCGGCTGACAACATCGGGTCCCCCTTCGGCAGACACCCGTTACGAGCGAACACTCAGTATCGATTGTCTTTCGTCTACAGTCTACGGCGCACAACTGCCAGGGGAAGCGGGAGTTGACCACGTCACACCGCAGAACGCGCTCTCACGGACAGCGCACGACCTGGCCCGCGTACGACAGGTTGCCGCCGAAGCCGAACAGCAGGATCGGGTCGCCGCCGGAGACGCGCCCCTGTTCGACCAGCTTGGAGAGGGCCAGGGGGATGCTGGCGGCGGAGGTGTTGCCCGATTCGGTTACGTCGCGGGCGACGACCGCGTTGACGGCGCCGATCTTCGCGGCGAGGGGTTCGATGATCCGCAGGTTGGCCTGGTGCAGCACCACCGCCGCGAGGTCCACGGGGTCCACCCCGGCCTTCTCGCAGGCGCGCCGGGCGATGGGCGGCAGCTGGGTGGTGGCCCAGCGGTAGACGCTCTGCCCCTCCTGCGCGAACCGGGGCGGGGTGCCCTCGATCCGTACGGCGTGGCTCATCTCGGGGACGGAGCCCCACAGCACCGGTCCGATCCCGGGCTCCTCGCCCGGTCCGCACGCCTCGACCACGGCCGCGCCCGCCCCGTCGCCGACCAGGACACACGTCGTACGGTCGGTCCAGTCCGTGACCTCGGACATCTTGTCGGCGCCGATGACGAGCGCACGGGTGGCGGCGCCGGCCCGGACGGTGTGGTCGGCGGTGGCGAGCGCGTGGGTGAAGCCGGCGCACACGACGTTGACGTCTATCGCGGCGGGCTGCGGGATGCCGAGCCGGGCGGCGACGCGCGCGGCGGTGTTCGGGGAGCGGTCGATCGCCGTGGAGGTGGCGACCAGGACCAGGTCGATGTCCGCGGGGGTGAGGCCGGCCGCGGCGAGGGCCTTGGCCGCGGCGTGCGCGGCCAGCTCGTCGACGGGTTCGTCGGGTCCGGCGATGTGCCGGGTGTTGATGCCCACCCGGCTGCGGATCCACTCGTCACTGGTGTCGACCATGCCCGCCAGGTCCTCGTTGGTGAGTACCTTTGCGGGCTGGTAGTGGCCGACGGCGGCGATGCGCGAGCCGTTCATGGGTGGTGGGTCCCCCTCGTTGCCTCGGTGTGGGCCCACCAGTCTGTTCAGTGACTCACGGGTACGACGGCACGTAAGGCCACAGGAAACGGGCGCCCGAGTTGTCGGCTTCTTGCAGACCCTCGGACGCCCGAGCATTCCCGGCGGTCACCCGTTGAACAGTTGTGTCGCCTTCTGTACGAGTTCGTACACCCCGTAGGCGAACGGCGCGCCGACCCAGAGCCAGGCGACGGCGATCAGCCAGCGGCGGTCCGGCTCAGGCCGGCTGCTCTCGTTCGACATCGACGGCCTCCCTCGGGGCGGGGATGTGGTGGCGGACGTGGACGGGCCGGACCAGCTCGTTGGCGATGAACCCGACGACGAGCAGGCCGATCATGATGCCGAAGGACAGGGTGTACAGGTCGGAGCCGTGCTTGCCCGCGTCCTTCTGGTGGTCGGCGATCCAGTTGACGATCAGCGGCCCGAGCACCCCGGCGAGGGACCAGGCGGTGAGCAGCCGGCCGTGGATGGCGCCGACCTGGTAGGTGCCGAAGAGGTCCTTCAGGTAGGCGGGGACGGTCGCGAAGCCGCCGCCGTAGAAGGAGAGGATCACCAGTGCGCAGAGGATGAACAGCGGCTTGGAGGAGTCGCCGAAGAGGGCGATGAGCAGGTACATCAGGGCGCCGACGCCGAGGTAGACGCGGTAGATGTTCTTGCGGCCGATCAGGTCGGAGGTGGACGACCAGCCGATGCGGCCCGCCATGTTGGCGGCGGACAGCAGGGCGACGAACCCGGCCGCCGCGGACACCGTCACCGGGGTGGAGCTGTCGGCGAAGAAGTCCGTGATCATCGGGGCGGCCTTCTCCAGGATGCCGATGCCCGCGGTCACGTTCATGCAGAGCACGACCCACAGGCACCAGAACTGCGGGGTGCGGATCGCGCTGTTCGCGGAGACCTGCACGCCCTCGAAGGCGCTCGGCACGTCCACGACCGGCTTCTCGGTCCGCGGGACACGGATCAGCAGCACGCCGAGGGTCATGAAGACGGCGTACGACAGCCCGTGCACCAGGAAGGCGAGCGCGATGCCATCGTTGTCACTGCCGAAGGAGGAGAGCATCTGCGCGGACCAGGGCGAGGCGATCAGCGCGCCGCCGCCGAAGCCCATGATGGCGATGCCGGTGGCCATGCCGGGCCGGTCCGGGAACCACTTGATCAGCGTGGAGACCGGCGAGATGTAGCCGATGCCGAGGCCGATGCCGCCGACGAAGCCGTAGCCGAGGACGATCAGCCAGAACTGCTTGGTCTCGGCGCCGAGCGCGGAGATCAGGAAGCCGGTGGAGAAGCAGACCAGGGCGACGGTCATGGCCCAGCGCGGCCCGTTGCGCTCGACGAGGGTGCCGCCGAACGCGGCCGACAGACCGAGCATCACGATCGCGAGCTGGAAGGGCAGCGCGCTCTGGGTGCCGCTCAGGTTCAGCGCGGATTCGAGCGGCGGCTTGAACACGCTCCAGGCATAGGCCTGGCCGATGGAGAGATGGACGGAGAGGGCGGCGGGCGGGACGAGCCAGCGGCTCCAGCCCGGCGGTGCTACAGGGGGGCTGCTCATGAGTCCCGAACGGTAGGGCCACGTCAGGGTGGTTGAGAACCCGACGACTCGATCGTGTGCGTTGAGCGGTATCCAGAATGCGCCGAACGGTCGCTGCCCGAACCCTTGTCCACCCCGACTCCATACTGTAGACAATATTTCGTCGACATGATTCGGCCGACGTCTCCGCGGTATCCCTCAAACCGAACGGAGTGTTCCGTGAAAGTCGCAGTCCTCGGCGCCGGTGCGATCGGCGCCTACGTCGGTGCCGCGCTCCACCGCGCGGGCGCCGATGTGCACCTCATCGCCCGTGGACCCCATCTGGCGGCCATGAGGCAGTACGGAGTACGGGTGCTGAGCCCGCGCGGCGACTTCACCGCGCACGCCCACGCCACCGACGACCCGGCCGAGGTCGGCCCGGTCGACTATGTCTTCCTGGGCCTGAAGGCCAACTCGTACGCGGCGTGCGGGCCGCTGGTCGAGCCGCTGCTGCACGAGCGGACGGCGGTGGTCGCCGCCCAGAACGGCATCCCCTGGTGGTACTTCCACCGGCACGGCGGCCCCTATGACGGCCACCGCGTCGAGAGCGTCGACCCGGGCGGTGCCGTCAGCGCCGTACTCGCCCCCGAACGCGCCCTGGGCTGCGTGGTCTACGCGGCCACCGAACTCGAAGCGCCGGGCGTGGTACGGCACTTGGAGGGCACCAGGTTCTCGGTCGGCGAGCCCGACCGCAGCGTGTCCAGGCGCTGCCTGCGGTTCAGCGAGGCCATGCAGACCGGCGGACTGAAGTGCCCGGTGGAGCCGGACCTGCGCAACGACATCTGGCTCAAGCTGCTCGGCAACATCTCCTTCAACCCGATCAGCGCGCTGGCCCGCGCCACCATGCGGCAGATGTGCCTGCACGGCGGTACCCGCCGGGTCATCGAGATCATGATGCGCGAGACGCTCGACGTCGCCGAGGCGCTCGGCTGTGAGGTCGGTGTCTCCATCGAACGCCGGCTTGCGGGCGCCGAGAAGGTCGGCGACCACCGCACCTCCACGCTCCAGGACCTCGAACGCGGCAAGCCGCTGGAACTCGACGTGCTCCTCTCGGCCGTCGTCGAACTGGCGGACATCACCGGTGTGGAGGTGCCCACCCTGCGCACCGTGCACGCCATCTCGGACCTGCTCGCGCTGAGGAGCGCCGCATGAGGAAGCGCGAACCGAAGACCTACACCCGTCTCACCCGTCCGCTGGTCAGGGACTCACGCAACGAGCCTTTCCGGCAGGCCAGTTGGGAGGAAGCCCTGGACCGCGCGGCCCGCGGCCTGGAGCGCAACCGGGACGCGTTCGGGATGTTCTCCTGCGCCCGCGCCACCAACGAGATGAACTACGTCGCCCAGAAGTTCGCCCGGGTGGTGATGGGCACCAACAACGTCGACTCCTGCAACCGGACGTGTCACGCGCCGAGCGTCGCCGGTCTGACGGCCGCCTTCGGCTCCGGCGGCGGCACGTCCTCGTACGAGGAGATCGAGCACACCGACGTCATCGTGATGTGGGGCTCCAACGCCCGCTTCGCGCACCCGATCTTCTTCCAGCACGTGCTGAAGGGGATACGGGGCGGCGCCCGGATGTACGCCGTCGACCCGCGCCGCACGTCGACCGCTGAGTGGGCGGAGAGCTGGCTCGGGCTGAACGTCGGTACGGACATCCCGATGGCGCACGCGATCGGCCGGGAGATCATCCACGCGGGGCTGACCAACGAGGCGTTCATCGGGCGGGCGACCACCGGCTTCGCGGAGTACAAGGCGCTCGTCGAGCCCTGGACGCTGTCCCTCGCCGAGAAGGTGACGGGCGTACCGGCGCGTGCGATACGGGAGCTGGCGCACGCCTACGCCCGTGCCGAGCGCGCCCAGTTGTGCTGGACCCTCGGCATCACCGAGCACCACAACGGCACCGACAACGTCCGCGCCCTGATCAACCTCTCCCTCCTCACCGGTCAGGTCGGCCGGTGGGGCGCCGGGTTGCAGCCGCTGCGCGGCCAGAACAACGTGCAGGGCGGCGGCGACATGGGCGCGATCCCCAACCGCCTGCCCGGCTTCCAGGACATCCTCGACCCGGACGCCCGGCTGAAGTTCGAGTCGGCCTGGGACACGGTGATCCAGCCGCACTACGGGCTGAACCTCACCGAGATGTTCGAGGCGATGGAGGAGGGCACGCTCAGGGCGGTCTACTGCATCGGCGAGAACCCGGCCCAGTCGGAGGCCGACAGCGAGCAGGCGGTACGAAGGCTGAGCGCCCTCGACTTCCTCGTCGTCCAGGACATCTTCCTCACGAAGACGGCGGAGCTGGCCGACGTGGTGCTGCCCGCGACCGCCGGCTGGGCGGAGACCGAGGGCACCACCACCAACAGCGAGCGCCGGGTGCAGCGGGTACGGCGTGCGGTCACCCCGCCCGGCGAGGCACGTGAGGACATCGACATCCTCTGCGCGTTGGCGGCCCGGCTCGGCCACGACTGGAAGTACCAGGACGCGGAGGCCGTCTGGAACGAACTGCGCTCGGTCTCCCCGGACCACTACGGGATGACGTACGACCGTCTCGTCGAGCACCAGGGCATCCAGTGGCCGTGCCCGAGCACCGAGCGCCTCGAACCGGCGTACCTGCACGGCCGGTTGTGGGAGACGGACCCGGCGAAGCGCGGGACGCCGGCACCGTTCGGGCTGGTCCGGCACGATCCGCCGGTCGACCTCACCGACGAGGAGTACCCCGTCCGGCTCACCACCGGACGTCGGCTCGACTCCTACAACACCGGCGTGCAGAGCGGCGGTTACGCCTCCCCGCTGCGGCGCGGCGAGTACATCGAGCTGTGCCCGGAGGACGCCGAGCGGTACGGGGTGGTCGTCGGCGAGGAGGTCCGGGTGTCCTCGCGGCGGGGCGCGGTGGTGGCGCCGGTCTGGATCGACACGGCGCTGCGTCCCGGCCTCGCCTTCATGACCATGCACTTTCCCGACGAGGTGGACACCAACCAGCTGACGATCGAGGCCAACTGCCCGATCGCCGGGACGGCGGAGTTCAAGGCGTCGGCGATCCGTATCGAGAAGCTCCCGGTCGCGACCATCGTGAGGTGACGCAAGTGGACCTGCACTTCGGCGACAGCAAGCCGACGGACGAGGAACGGGCCGCCGTCGACGCCCTGTTGGGCCCTCCGGAGTCCTCCTGGGAGGGCGCCGACCGTTCCGACGCCGATCTGAGGTGGGCGCGCGGCGGCCGCGAGGCCCGGGACCGCCGCGACCTGCTGCTGCCGGGGCTGCACGCGATCAACGACCGGATCGGCTGGATCAGCGAGGGCGCCCTCGGCTACCTGTGCCGCCGTCTGACGGTTCCCCCGGCGGAGGCCTACGGGGTCGCCACCTTCTACGCGATGTTCTCCGTCAAGCCCCGCCCGGCGACCGTCCTGCACGTCTGCACGGACCTGGCGTGCACGGCCGCCGGAGCGTCCGCACTGTGCGCCGGTGTGGAGGAGGGTGCCGGTCCCGGGGTGCACGTCGAGCGCAGCCCCTGTCTGGGCCTGTGCGAGCGCGCCCCGGCCGCCCTCGCGATCCGGGCCGGGGATCCGGTGCGTACGGCGGTGGCGGCGCCGGCGACCGTGGACACGGCCGTCCTCGCGGCCACCGCGCCTGACTCGGCGCCGGAGGAGCCGCCGGCGGCGCTGGCCGTGCCCCAGGCGGGACAGGAAGGCCTGACCCTGTTGCGGCGGGTGGGTGTGGTCGACCCGTCGTCGCTCGACGACTACCGGGCGCACGGCGGCTACACCGCCCTGCGGCACGCCTTCGGGCTCGGACCCGCCGGGGTCATCCGCGAGGTGACCGACGCGGGCCTGGTCGGGCGCGGTGGCGCCGCCTTCCCCACCGGCCGCAAGTGGCAGGCCACGGCGTCCCAGCCCGGCCACCCGCACTACCTGGTCTGCAACGCCGACGAATCGGAGCCGGGCACCTTCAAGGACCGCGTGATCATGGAGGGCGATCCGTACTCCCTCGTGGAGGCGATGACGATCGCGGCGTACGCGATCGGCGCGCACCGGGGCTTCGTCTACCTCCGTGGCGAGTATCCGCGAGCGGCTCGCCGTGTCCGGCACGCGGTCGACCAGGCCCGCTCCCGTGGCCTGCTCGGCGACGACATCCTCGGCCAGGGCTTCGCCTTCGACATCGAGATCCGGCGCGGCGCCGGGGCGTACATCTGCGGTGAGGAGACCGCCCTGTTCAACTCCATCGAGGGGTACCGGGGCGAGCCGCGCTCGAAGCCGCCGTTCCCGGTGGAGAAGGGGCTGTTCGGCAGGCCGACGGTCGAGAACAACGTGGAGACGCTGGTCAACGTCCTGCCGATCCTGACCATGGGCGCCCCGGCGTACGCGGCGATCGGGACCGCCAAGTCCACCGGACCCAAGCTGTTCTGCGTGTCGGGGAGCGTGGCCCGCCCCGGCGTCTACGAACTCCCCTTCGGCGCCACGCTCGGCGAGCTGCTCCAACTGGCCGGAGTTCGCGACAACTTGCGGGCGGTCCTGCTCGGCGGCGCCGCGGGCGGCTTCGTACGGCCGGACGAACTCGGTATCCCGCTCACCTTCGAGGGCACCCGGGAGGCGGGCACCACGCTCGGCTCGGGTGTGGTGATGGCCTTCGACGACACCGTGCCCCTGCCTCGGCTCCTCCTGCGGATAGCCCGGTTCTTCCGGGACGAGTCCTGCGGGCAGTGCGTGCCCTGCCGGGTCGGGACGGTCCGCCAGGAGGAGGCGCTGACCCGGATCGTCGCGCGCACCGGCGCCGACGCGGCCGGGGACGTCGCGCTGCTGCGCGAGGTCGGGCGGGCGATGCGGGACGCCTCGATCTGCGGTCTCGGCCAGACCGCGTGGAACGCCGTGGAATCCGCCATCGACCGTCTGGGGGCGTACGAATGACCGTCACACCGCTGGGGATCCCGCGCCGGCTGCTGGAGTTCACGATCGACGGCCAGGAAGCCCGGGTACCGGAGGGCTCGACGATCCTGGACGCCTGCCGGGCGGCCGGGAAGGACGTGCCGACCCTGTGCGAGGGCGACACCCTGCGCCCGAAGAACGCCTGCCGGGTGTGCGTGGTGGAGGTGGAGGGGTCGCGGACCCTGGTGCCCGCCTGCTCCCGGAAGGCCGAGCCGGGGATGGTGGTGCGGACCGGCGGCGAACGCGTCCGGCACAGCCGCAGGATCGTCCTGGAGCTGCTGGCCTCCTCCGTGGACCTGTCCACGACCCCGCGCGCCACCGAGTGGATCAAGGAGTACGAGGCGAAGCCGGCCCGCTTCGGCCCCGATGCGGCCCGTCTGGACGAGGAGCCCAGGGTCGACAACGATCTGTACGTGCGCGACTACGGCAAGTGCATCCTCTGCTACAAGTGCGTGGACGCCTGCGGCGACCAGTGGCAGAACAGTTTCGCGATCTCGGTCTCCGGGCGCGGCTTCGACGCCCGGATCGCCGTCGAGCACGACGCCCCGCTGACCGACTCGGCCTGCGTGTACTGCGGGAACTGTGTGGAGGTGTGTCCCACCGGGGCGCTGTCGTTCAAGTCGGAGTTCGACATGCGGGCCGCGGGCACCTGGGACGAGTCACGGCAGACGGAGACGACCACCGTGTGCGCGTACTGCGGTGTGGGCTGCAACCTCACGCTCCGCGTGCAGGACAATGAGATAGTCAAGGTCACCTCGCCGCACGACAACCCGGTGACCCACGGCAATCTCTGCATCAAGGGCCGTTTCGGCTACCAGCACGTACAGAACCGGGGCTGATCAGACCATGGGACGAGTCACGGAACGACGCAAGGTCATCCGCATCCGCGACGGAGCGGTCTCCGCCCGGCCGGACACGCTCGTCGCCGAGGAACCGCTGGAGATCAGGCTCAACGGGAAACCCCTCGCCATCACCATGCGCACGCCCGGCGACGACTTCGCGCTGGCGGCCGGTTTCCTGGTGAGCGAGGGGGTGCTGGCCGCCGCCGACGACCTCCAGAACATCGTCTACTGCGCGGGCGCCACGGTCGACGGCTCCAACACCTACAACGTGGTCGACGTGCGGACCTCGCCGGGCGTCAAGCTCCCCGACTTCACCCTGGAGCGGAACGTCTACACGTCCTCGTCCTGCGGGCTGTGCGGCAAGGCGAGCCTCGACGCGGTGCGTACGACGGCTCGCTGGCCGATAGCCGACACTCCCCCGGTCCGGGTCGGACCCGAGCTGCTCGCGAGCCTCCCCGACCGGCTCCGCGCGGCCCAGCGCGTGTTCGACCGGACCGGGGGGCTGCACGCGGCGGCCCTGTTCACGGAGGACGGCGAGCTGCTGGACGTCCGGGAGGACGTGGGCCGGCACAACGCGGTGGACAAGCTGGTCGGCCGGGCCCTGCAGAACGGCGACCTGCCGCTGTCCCGGACGATCCTGCTGGTCTCCGGGCGGGCCTCCTTCGAGCTGGCGCAGAAGGCGGTGATGGCGGGCCTCCCGGTGCTCGCGGCGGTCTCCGCGCCGTCCTCGCTGGCGGTGGACCTGGCGGCGGAGACCGGGCTGACCCTGGTCGGTTTCCTGCGGGGCAGCAACATGAACGTGTACGCGGGCGAGGACCGCATCGCTCTGCGGGCCGCGGCCGCCCAGGGCTGACCGGTTCCCCGCGTCACGGCGGCGGGGCCCCGACCGGCGGGGAGCGCCCCCTGCGCCGCAGGGGCCCCGTCTCAGTCGGAGCCCGGCGCCCCGACACCCGCGGCGGCCTCGGCGAACGCGGCGACCAGCGGGGAGCGGCGGCCGGCCGCCCAGGCGAGGAGCACCCGGTCGGGTTCGGCGTCGACGACCGGGACGTAGACGATGTCCGGGCGGGAGTACTGCTCGGCGGCCGAGCGGGGCACCATCGTGATGGCGGTGCCGGCGGCCACGCACTCGAACTTCTCCTCGATGGTGCGCAGCGGCAGGTCGCCGGGCCGGGGGTCGTTGTAGCGCAGCCACTGCTCGCCGTCGAGGTCGGCGAGCGAGATCTCCTGCTTCCCGGCGAGCCGGTGCCGGTCCGGGAGCATGGCGACGCGGGGCTCGCTGTACAGGGGCCGCAGTTCGAGTCCCTCCTCGCGGACGGGCAGCCGTACGTAGGCGATGTCCACGGTGCCGTCGAGGATCAGCTGCTCCTGGTCGTCCCACTCGACCCGGCGGGCGTTGGCCTCGACGTCCGGGTGTGCCGCGGTGAAGGCGCGCAGCGCCCGGGTGACGACGACACCGGCGCGGAAGCCGACGACCAGCCGGCGCCGGCCGTGTGCCGCCTGCCCGACCCGGCGCCGGGTTCCGTCGGCGAGGGCCAGCAACTGCCGTGCGTCTTCGAGGAGTTGGCGCCCTGCGTCGGTCAGGGTCACGCCGTGGCTGTCCCGTACGAACAGCTCGGCGCCCAAGTCCTTCTCCAGTGCCCGGATCTGACGGCTCAGCACGGGCTGGGCGATGTGCAGCTGCTCCGCCGCCCGGCCGAAGTGGAGGAGTTCGGCGACCGCCGCGAAGTAGCGGACCTTGCGCAGATCCAGGTCCATGACCGCGGCTCCTTCCCGGGTGGCGATGTCTTCAGGGTATCGCCACCGCCGCAAGAGGTCTTGGACGGCGGATGCAGCGGGACCGCAGGCTGGAGATGTCCGAACGGGACGGAACACCGGCTTGGAGAGGGAACTGCCATGGGTCTGCAGGGACAGCGTGTCGTCGTCATCGGGGGTACCGGGGGTATCGGGCTCGCGGTCGCCGAGGGCGCGGCACGGGAGGGCGCGCGGGTGGTCGTCGCCTCGCGTCGGCAGGAGAGTGTCGACGCGGCGCTGAAGGTGCTGCCGGAGGACACCGAGGGGCAGGTGCTGGACGCGACGGACGAGGACGCGGTGCGCGGCTTCTTCACGCGGCTCGGAGCCTACGACCACCTGGTGTACACGGCCGGTGACTCGCTCCTGCTGGAGTCCGTGGCCGGGACGGACATCGCGGCGGCCCGGAACTTCCTGGACACCCGGCTGTGGGGTGCGTACGCGGCGGTGAAGTACGGCGCCGGGTCGATCCGCCCGGGCGGGTCGGTGGTGCTGACCACGGGGACGGCGGGGAGCCGGCCGCTGCCCGGTTCGAGCGTCGCGTCGGCGCTGTGCGGGGCGATGGAGTCGCTGACCCGGGCGCTGGCCGTGGAGCTGGCGCCGGTGCGGGTCAACGTGGTCTCGCCGGGGGTGGTGCGGACCGAGCTGTGGCGGGAGCTGCCGGAGGCGGACCGGGAGGGGCTGTTCCGGTCGTCCGCCGAGTCGCTGCCGGTGGGGCGGGTCGGTGAGCCGGCGGATGTGGCGGAGGCGTACCTGTACCTGATGCGTGGGGGGTACAGCACCGGGTCGGTGGTGGTCGTGGACGGCGGCGGGACGCTGGTCTGAGCGGTCGGGCGGTCAGGCGGGGGTGAGGCGGACGTCGGCGGCGGTCACGACCGTGCCGAGGCGCGGGAAGTCGAGCCGCACGGACGCCTCGTGCTCGGGGCCGGTGAGGGCGGCCATGGCGTCCTCGACGAAGACCAGGTCGTAGCCGAGGTCGGCGGCGGCGCGGGCGGTGGACTCGACGCCGAGGTTGGTGGCGATGCCGCCGAACACCAGCCGGGTGACGCCGAGCCTACGCAGCCGGGCGTCGAGTTCCGTGCCCTGGAAGCCGCCGATCGTCCGCTTGACGATCTCCACGTCCCCTTCCTTCCTGAGTCCGGCCACGAGTCCGCTGCCCGGCGGCTGCTCCGCCAGGGAGGGCCGTTCGACGCGGACGAGCACCACGGGCGCGCCGGCGGCGCGGAAGGAGTGGGCCAGTTCCTCGGCGGCGTGCAGGACTTCGGTGCCCTTGCGGGGCTCCAGGGGCAGCGCGACGATGCGGTCCATCAGGTCGACGAGGACGAGGGCGGTGCGCGCCGGATCGAGCGCCAGGGGTGCGGTCATGACGGAACGTTAGCCTTCATGAGCCGTCCGTACCGGAAATCCGGATCAACAGGCCCGTGAACTGGTCGCGTTCGGTGCCCGGGCGCCACGGTTCAGCGGCGGAGTGTCCCGGTGCCGACCGCGGGCCTTGACTCCGCCGCGGGGGCGGCCGGGGGCTCGGCCGTCTCCTGGGCCTCGGGGTCGTGGGCACGGCGCTTGGCGATGACCGCACACACCATGAGCTGCATCTGGTGGAAGAGCATCAGCGGCAGCACGGCCAGCGAGGCGTGGGCGCCGAACAGGACGCTGGCCATGGGCAGCCCGGAGGCGAGGGACTTCTTCGACCCGGCGAACTGGATGGCGATGCGGTCCCCGCGGCCGAAGCCGAGCGCCTTGGCGCCGTACCAGGTCAGCAGGAGCATCACGGCGAGCAGTACGGCCTCGACGGCGAGAAGTCCGGCCAGCCGCACGGCGCTGACCTGGTGCCAGATGCCCCGGACCATGCCCTCGCTGAACGCGGTGTAGACGACGAGCAGGATGGAGCCGCGGTCGACCAGGCCGAGGATCTTCTTGTGCCGGGCGACGAAGCCGCCGATCCACGGCCGCAGCAGCTGCCCGGCGACGAACGGCACCAGCAGCTGGAGCACGATCTTCACGATCGAGTCGGCGGAGAACCCGCCCCCGCTGTTGCCGAGCAGCGCGGCGGCGAGCAACGGCGTGAGGACGATGCCGACCAGCGAGGAGAAGGAACCGGCGCAGATCGCGGCGGGCACGTTGCCGCGCGCGATGGAGGTGAAGGCGATCGACGACTGGATGGTGGAGGGCACCAGGGTCAGGAAGAGGAAGCCCTGGTAGAGCGGATGGGTGAGCAGGACCGGCACCAGTCCGCGGGCCGCCAGGCCGAGCACCGGGAAGATCACGAAGGTGCAGACCAGGACCGTGGCATGGAGCCGCCAGTGGCGCAGCCCGTCGACGGCCTCGCGGGTGGACAGGCGGGCGCCGTAGAGGAAGAACAGGAAGGCGATCGCGGCCGTGGAGGCACCGGAGGCCACGTCGGCGGCCGTGTCCCGGGCCGGAAGGAGCGCGGCGAGGCATACCGTCCCGAGCAACAGCAGGACGTACGGGTCGATCGGCATCCGACTGGGCCAGCTCAGGCGTTTCACGGTGCTCCACTTGCGGGTCGGTCAGGGTGTCGTGCCGGCGTGATCGGCCGGGTTCTCGCCGGGGCCGGAAGGCCCCTCTCCATCGTCCTCCTCCGGCAGGTGATCGGGAATCCGTTATACCGCTCTGACTGCCATCGCGTTCCGCGATAACATGTTCGAGTGTATGACCCTTCGCAGCTGCGCACCTTCCTGGCGGTGGCCCAGACGCTCAGCTTCACCCAGGCCGCCCGGCGGCTCGGGCTGCGCCAGTCCACAGTGAGCCAGCATGTGCGCCGCCTGGAGGACGCGGCCGGCCGCCAGCTGTTCTCCCGGGACACCCACTCCGTGGAGCTGACCGAGGACGGCGAGGCGATGCTCGGGTTCGCCCGCCGGATCCTGGAGGTGCACGAGCAGGCGGCGGCCTTCTTCACCGGCACCCGGCTGCGCGGCCGGCTCCGCTTCGGCGCGTCGGAGGACTTCGTCCTCACCCGGCTGCCGGAGATCCTGGAGGGCTTCCGCCACGACCACCCCGAGGTCGACCTCGAACTGACGGTGGAGCTCTCGGGCACCCTGCACGAGCAGCTGGCCGCCGGGAAGCTGGACCTGGTACTGGCCAAGCGGCGCGCCGAGGATCCGCTGGGCGAGCTGGTCTGGCACGACGACCTGGTGTGGATCGGCGCGGAGCGGCTCCGCCTGGACCCCGCCCGTCCGGTCCCGCTGATCGTCTACCCCCCGCCGGGCATCACTCGCGCCCTGGCCCTGGAGGCACTGGAGCGCGAGGGCCGCGACTGGCGCATCGTCTGCACGAGCGGCAGCCTCAACGGCCTGATCGCGGCGGCGAGGGCGGGCCTGGGCGTGATGGCCCATTCGAGAGGCCTGATCCCCCCGGGCCTGTTCCGAGTCCCGGACCGGGCAGGGCTACCGGAACTGGGCAAGGTCGACTTCGTACTCGTACACGGCCCGAGACGCACACCGGCACAGACGGCGGCAGACGCGCTGGCGGCCGCGATCCTGACAAGCGGAGCACGCTTGAGACGCCCCTAGCTGCAGGCGCCCCCGTCAGGGGCGCGGGGCAGCATTCGATTTGCGGCTGCCGCCGCGTGGGCGCGACCAGCCCCCACCCACCCGCAGACTCACCACACCACCTGATACGTCAACTGCTTCACCCTCCGCAAAAACGGCATGGCCTCCACATGCTGCACCCCCTCCAAACGCCCCACCGGCCCGCTCAGGTACGCGTACAGGTGGGCCGTGTCGCGCAGCACCGCCGTCACGACGACATGCGACGGCCCGGCGGTAGCCGCAGCAAACGCCACCTCGTCATGCCCAGCCAGCGCCTCCCCCACGGAGTGCATCGCGGCCGGCGTGGTGGTGATCCACAACACCGCGGACTTCGAGAATCCCAGCACCTCGGACCGGTACTCGACATCGATGTACACCGCCCCGGAGGCGAGCAGCGCGGCCAGCCGCCGTTTCACCGACGACTCGGACCGTCCCGTTGCCCGCTGCAACTCCGGATACGTCGCCCGCCCGTCCCGCTCCAGCGCGGCGAGCAGCGGCGCGTCCTCGGGCTCCAGCCGCGCGGGCCCGTCGGCCTCCGGCGGCGCCGGCAGCAGCGCCGCCGCCTGTTCCTCCGACAGCGCCCGGAACTTCCGCACCCAACCGGTCGGTCCCCCGTAGAACCGGTGCAGCAGCTGCTGCGCACGGATCTCCACCACGCTCGGGGTGCGCGGCAGCTTGCCGAGGAGCAGGTCGTCATGGTCGCCGGGGTGGCGCGGCCGGGTCATGCAGGCGATCTCCGTGCCGCCGGAGGCCAGCCCGATCCAGGCGGTGTCGGGGCGTTTGGCGAGCGCGTCGGCGATGACGGTGGCGCCGTCGGGCGCGCAGCGCAGCCGGAGCATCCACTGGTCCTGGCCCAGCCGCTCGGCGTCGCGGACCGCGACGACCCGCAGCCCGGCCTCGGCGCACAGCCGTCGGTAGCGGCGGGCGATCGTCTGGTCGGAGACGCCGAGCACGGCCCCGATCCGGCTGAAGGAGGCGCGGCCGTCGACCTCCAGCGCGCTGAGCAGTTGCACGTCCAGCGGATCCAGCGTGTCGGACTCCAGCTCCAGCATGGCGGCCATCCTACGGAGCGAGGGAGCGGCGGGCGGAGTGACGGAATCGGCCGGGTCGGCGCTGTCTTCAGAGGGGGCCGCGGCGCCTCGCGCCCGACCGACGGGTAACCGGCCGGGGGCCGTAATCGGGACGTACAGATTCCGTGGAGATTACGGAGCCGGAACTTACCGAACCGTAGGGATTCTGTCCGGCCCTTCCCCATGTGGGCGTATTTTCCCTACGTGAGCGCGGTCATACGAGAGCAATGCTCGTTTTCTCACCCCCTCCCGAACGGTCTTCCGGTGGGGTAGCTTTCACGGCGCTGTGCGGAGCGTCACTGTCGTCACTGTGGAGCGAGGAGCGGGGAGCGGGGTTTGCGCGAGTTCACCAACCCGCCGTTGGCGTCGGCACCGCCGGTCGGCGGTCTGGCCGACTGCGTGTTCGAGCATGCCCAGACGGACCCGCTGCACGTCGCCCTGGGCCGCAAGGACGAGCTCGGGCAGTGGCGTGATGTGACCTCCGCCGAGTTCCGCGACGAGGTCCTCGCCCTGGCCAAGGGGCTCCTCGCGCGTGGCATCCGGTTCGGCGACCGGGTCGCGATCATGTCCCGCACCCGCTACGAGTGGACGCTGTTCGACTTCGCGCTGTGGACGATCGGCGCCCAGGTGGTGCCGGTCTACCCGACCTCGTCGGCGGAGCAGTGCTTCTGGATGCTGTACGACGCCGAGTGCACGGCCGCGATCGTGGAGCACGAGGACCACGCGATGACGATCGCCACCGTCATCGACCGGCTGCCGCAGCTGCGCCAGCTGTGGCAGCTGGACTCGGGCGCGGTGCAGGAGCTGTACGACGCGGGCGCGCACCTCGAGGACGAGGTCGTGCACCGGCACCGGCAGGCGGTCACCCCCGACTCGACCGCCACGATCATCTACACCTCGGGCACCACGGGCCGCCCCAAGGGCTGTGTCCTGTCGCACGGGAACTTCATGTACGAGGCGGACACGGTCGTGGCCCGCTGGGAGTCGGTGTTCCGCGCGAAGAAGGGCGAGGAGGTCTCCACCCTGCTCTTCCTGCCGCTGGCGCACGTCTTCGGCCGCATGGTGGAGGTGGCGGCGATCCGGCACGGAGTCCGCTTCGGCCACCAGCCGCAGCTGCACGCGGCCGCACTGCTGCCCGACCTGGCCGCGTTCCGGCCGACGTTCATCCTGGCCGTGCCGTACATCTTCGAGAAGGTGTTCAACGCGGCGCGGCGGAAGGCGGAGAAGGACGGCAAGGGCGGGCCGTTCGAGAAGGCGGTCGAGATCGCGGTGAAGTACGCGGACGCCGTCGAGGCGAAGGCGTGGGGCACCGGGCCCGGCCCGTCGGCGTCGCTGCGCATGCAGCACCAGCTCTTCGACAAGCTCGTCTACGCCAAGGTGCGGACGGCGATGGGCGGCAGGATCCGCAACGCCATGTCCGGCGGCTCGGCCATGGACCGCCGGCTCGGCCTGTTCTTCGCCGGCGCGGGCGTGCAGATCTACGAGGGCTACGGTCTGACCGAGTCGACGGCGGCGGCGACCGCCAACCCGCCCGAACAGACCCGCTACGGCACGGTCGGCCAGGCCATCCCCGGTACCACCGTGCACATCGCGGACGACGGGGAGATCTGGCTGCACGGCGGCAACGTCTTCCAGGGCTACCTCAACAACCAGAAGGCCACCGACGCCACCCTGCACGACGGCTGGCTGGCCACCGGCGACCTGGGCTCCCTGGACGAGGACGGCTATCTGACCATCACCGGCCGCAAGAAGGAGATCCTGGTGACCTCCGGCGGCAAGAGCGTCTCCCCCGGTGTCCTGGAGGAGCGGGTCCGCGACCATCCGCTGGTCAGCCAGTGCATCGTCGTCGGCAACGACCGGCCCTACATCGCCGCCCTGGTCACCCTCGACACCGAGGCCGTCGAGCACTGGTTGCAGATGCGCGGCAAGCCCCAGATGTCCGCGGCCCAGCTGGTGCGGGACGCCGACCTGGAGACCGAGGTGCGGCGCGCGGTGGTGGCCGCCAACACCCTGGTCTCGCAGGCCGAGTCGATCCGTACGTTCCGTATCCTCGCCCAGCCGTTCACCGAGGAACACGGCCTGCTGACCCCGTCGTTGAAGCTGAAGCGCAAGGCGATCGAGAACGCCTACGCCAACGAGGTCGAGGCCCTGTACCGGGCCTGACGCGCCGTCAACTGATGCTGACCCGGAAGATCTTGTCGGATCCGTCCGGCTCGTTGCCGTTGTTGTCGCAGTTGGTGGTGGACAGCCACAGCTGGTCGGCGCCCGGCACCTTGGTCACGGTCCGCAGGCGGCCGTAGGTGCCCACGTAGTACGCCGTCGGCGTGCCGACACTCTCCGCGTCACCGTTGATCGGGATGCGCCACAGTCGTTCGCCGCGCAGCGAGGCCATGTAGACGACGTTGCGGACGATGGCGATACCGCTCGGGGAGGCCTCGGAGACGTTCCAGGTGGCCTTGGGGTTGGTCATGCCCGCGACCGAGCAGGTGCCCTCGCAGGTCGGCCAGCCGTAGTTCGCGCCCGGCTTGATGAGGTTGAGCTCGTCCTTGGAGCTGTTGCCGAACTCGGCTTCCCACAGCCGTCCGCCCCGGTCGAAGGCGAGGCCCTGCGGGTTGCGGTGGCCGAGGCTGTAGACGTAGTTGCCGAAGGGGTTGCCGGGGGCCGGCTTGCCGTCCGTCGTCATCCGGAGGATCTTGCCGTTCAGGGAGTTCTTGTCCTGCGCCAGGTCCGGTGTCTGGGCCTCCCCTGTCGAGACGTAGAGGTAGCCGTCGGGGCCGAAGAGGAGCCGGCCGCCGTTGTGGTAGCGGTTCTTCTTGATGCCCTGGAGGAGGATCTTGTAGTCGCTGAGCCCGGTGCCGTCGTAGGTCATGCGGACGACCCGGTTGCCCTCGTCCGCGGTGTGCATGAAGTAGACGTAGTGGTTGGTCTCCCACTTCGGGTCGACGGCGACGCCTAGCAGTCCGCCCTCCCCGTTGGTGGTGACGGCGTTCGGGACGGTCCCGACCTGGGTCCGCGTGCCGTCCTTGGTCACCTTCCAGACCCGGAAGTCGTCCCGCTCGGTGACCAGCGCGGTCCTGCCGTCGGGCATCCAGTAGGTGCCCCAGGGGATGGTCCAGCCGCTGGAGAGTGTGGCGACGGAGGAAGGCACCCCGCCGTCGGTGGCGCAGGCCTTGGTGGTGAAGGTGACGCTGTTGCTCGGCTGGGAGACGTTCCCGGCCGCGTCGCGGGCGACGACGTCCAGCGTGTACGGACTGTCGCAGGCGAGACCGGTGAGGGTGGTGGTCGTGCCGCCGGTGACCGTCTTGTAGACGGTGGTCCCGCTGCGGATGTCGTACGCGGTCACCGCCCGGTCGTCGGTGGACGCACCCCAGCCGAGGTCGGCGGTGTTGGCGGTGATGCCGGCCGCGGACAGGGTGCCGGGAGCGGTGGGCGGTGTGCTGTCGCTGCTCGGCTCGGTGGTGCAGTCGACGACGGGGCTGGCCGGCGAGGTGTTGCCGGCCGCGTCGCGGGCGATGACTGTGAGGTCGTAGGTGGTGTTCGGAGCGAGCCCGGAGAGGGTCTTCGAGGTCGAACTCCCGGGCGCCTCACCGATCTTGTTGCCGTGCTCGTAGAGGTCGTACGCCGTCACGCCCACGTCGTCCGTGGCGGCGCCCCAGGCGAGGGTGAGCGCGTCCTCGCCGATGTCCGAGCAGGACGGCTGGCCGGGCCGGGTGGGGGCCTGGGTGTCGGCAGCCGTACCGATGCTGACCTTGTCCAGGTTGGGGCCGCCGTTCGCGGTGGTGGCGGTGGCGCGGATCTTGTTGCTGCCCGCGGTCAGCTGGACGTTCACCGTCTTCGTCGCCCAGGTGTTCCAGTCGGCGGTGGCCGGGAAGGAGACGCCGGCGGCGACGACCGTGCCGTTGACCGAGATGTCCAACGGCCGGTCGGCAGCGGTGCCGTTGGCGAAGCGCAGGGCGAGCGCGGAGGCGCCGGCGGTGGCGGCGCTCACCGTGAACTCCACGTACGAGCCCTTGATGTTGGTGTAGTCGACGAAGCCGGTGCCCGTGTAGCCGGTGTGGTTGGTGGCGACGGTGCCCTGGGAGATCGTCGCGTCCTCGGCCTGGTAGTCGGTGGCCGCCCGCGCGGTCCCCGGCAGCAGGGTGGCCAACGGGACCGCGAGGGCCAGTGGCAGGGCGCGGGCCAGCAGGGTTCTGGGTGTCATGACGGTCCTCCTCAGCCGAGCGGCCGGACGCGGATCAGCCGGGTCTCGCCCGGGCGCAGGGTCGCGCTGTAGGTGGTGGCGACGGTGCCCTTGTGGGAGCCGGACCACAGGTCGGTGACGTCCCCGGAGCCGGTGAAGCCGACCTGGGACCAGTCCACGCTCACCGTGGAGCTGCCGGAGGTGCCGGTGTTGAAGAGGGCCACGACGTACTGGCCGTCGCTCTCCTTCTTGCTCCAGACCTGCCTGACCCCGCTGTTCACGATCCGCTTCGCGGCGACCCCGTCCTGGTCGACGCCGATGAGCCGGTCGTTGGTGAGCATGGCGTTGTCGACAGAGTCGAGGTGGGTGAGGTCGGTGCCGAGGAGCAGCGGGGCGGCGGCCATCGCCCAGAGGGTGAAGTGGGAGCGCCGCTGGTCGGCGGTGAGGCCCACCTCGTCGCCGTTGCCGATCTCCAGCGAGTCCAGGTCGTTCCAGCCGCCGGGACCGGCGTACTGCTGCCAGTTCGCGGCCGTGTTGAACCGGGCGGAGACGTGCGACCAGTCGGTGAGCGGATAGCCGCTGCCGTTGTCGCCGGGCCCGCAGTAGCACTCGACGTCGCCCTGGGTGCGCCAGCTGTTGGCCAGGGACCTCCAGGTCGGGGCGTCGGCGATCGCGAGGTTGTTGGAGAGCGCGAAGGTGATGGGGCGGCCGGTGACCCGCAGGGCCTTGGACCAGGCCTGGACATCGGGGATGTCCTGGCTGCCCACCCCGTCGATCTTCAGGTAGTCGACTCCCCAGGAGGCGAACTGCTTCGCCCAGGAGTTCACGAACTCCTGCGCGCCCGGCTTGGAGTAGTCGATGTAGTACATGTTCTTGCAGTTGTAGTTCTTCTCGGTCTTCGAGGTGTCCGCGATGTCCTGCGCGTGGTACGAGGTGCCCTCGATCGGTGTGTTGCGGGTGACGGCGTTCTTGGCGATGCCGGGCGTGACGTAGAAGCCGAACTTCAGGCCCCTGGCGTGTACGTAGTCCGCGAGGGCCTTGATGCCGTCGGGGAACTTGGCGGTGTCGACGGCCCAGCGGCCGTAGGAGTCGACGGTGAAGCCGTTCGCGTCGCACTTCTGCCAGAAGTCGTCGAGGTTGACCTGGACGAAGCCGTGGTCCTTCAGGCCGCTCGCGGCGAGCGCGTCGGCCTGGGCCTCGATCTTGGCCTGGGTGGGCCACCGACGCACATAGCTCCAGCTGCTCCAGCCCATCGCGGGCCGCACGGCCTGGCCGTTGTCGGAGGCGGGGGCCGGGTGGTCGGGGCTCAGGAGCGGCACCGCTGCCGCGGCCAGCAGCGCCGCGGCCGCCACGGTGAGGGTTCTGGTCCTGGTCACGGGCGTCCTCCGGTCACGGGTGTCGCGTAGGCCGTGCCGATCCACGCCTCGTCGATCCGCAGTCGCTGGTATCGGGTGGTGTCGGTGGCGGCGGCCCAGGTGGAGTCCACCTCCAGGCGGACGTAGCGGGCAGTGGCGGCGGTGAGGTCGATGCCCTGGATGCCGCGCCGGCTGGGCAGCTGCCCGGACCTGACCGCGCTCCCCCAGCTGGTGCCGTCGTTGCTGACGTACACCTTGTAGTCCTTGATCCGCGCCGACTGCTCGGTGTCCGAGCGGGCGTAGGCGACCGAGTCCTCGCGCTGGTTGAGCCCGAGGTACTGCACCTTCTTCGCCGAGCCGAGGTCGAAGGTGAGGCTGACGGGCAGAGTCTTGTCGTTGTCCCAGTAGGTGAGGTAGTCGCCGTCACCGGCGGCCGGGCCGGCGTGCCCGCTCGCCGACGCGCTCGCGGTCACCTTGACGCCGGTGAGGATGCCCTGGCGGCCGGCGGTGGTGACCTTGAAGACGGTGTCGTACGGGTCCCAGTCGCCGAGTCCGGTCAGGGTCAGCACACCGCCGGACTGCGACCAGGAGACCGCCTTGCCGGTACGGAGGTCGGTGACGGAGGCGATGCGGTAGCCGTTGTCGCGGATGCGCAGGGTGCTGGTCGACGGCGGGGTCAGGACGTGGACGTACTGGCGGTCCGGGTCGTCCTTGGCGATCGTCGTGACGCCGTGGGCGCCGTCGTTCCAGAAGCCGGGCTTGAGGCCGCCGTACAGGTAGCCGCCGCCCTCGGTGCCGTGCAGGGACTCCCAGACGGGGTCCAGGTAGGAGTCGGCGAAGTTGTTGAAGGCGGCCTGGTTGGCCGGGAACTTGCCGTTGACCTGGGCGGTCTCCGCCATCAGGGCCTTCACGGAGGAGCCCGCGTTGGTGACGAGGCGGCCGAGGGTGAGCTTCCGGTCGACGGCCGGGTCGGAGCCGTCGTACCACCAGGCACCGGTCGAGGGCAGTTTGAAGTCGGCCTCGGTCAGGCGGGGCTGTGCGGTGTAGACGGCCTGCGGGTAGTCGTAGGCCGGGGTCATCCCCGTCTTCTGCTCATTGCTGATCATGTCCATGATCGGCGTGTCCTCGTTGTTGTTGCTGAGCGTGTAGTCCGGGCGCTTCTCGTAGATCTGCCGGTAGAGGTCGTGGCTCTCCCAGTACGCGTTGTCGTTGTCGATCCAGAAGCCTCCGAGGTCGGGGTAGCGGTCCATGACCTCGAAGAAGTTGTCGTAACTGAACTGCCCGAAGCCGTCGTTGGTGGTCAGGTCGATGTTCTTGCCCTTGTAGGCGGAGTAGGCGGCGGAGTCGAGCCACTCGTGGCCGCCCTCGTCGTGCCACTGGGGGTCGTTGGTCATGTAGAGGATGACCTTCATGCCCTTGGCCTTGGCGGCGGTGATCAGCTCGCCGAGGAAGTCCCGCCGGGTGGAGCAGGAGCCGGGGATCTTCGACGGCCAGGGGCGAGCGTAGCCGAGGCGGCTGTGGAAGGTGGCGAGGACCAGGTACCGGGTGTGCAGCTTCTGGGCCTCGTTCACCCAGTAGCCGGGGGTCCAGCCGCCGTTCGTGACGTCGTTCTCCCAAGCGGTGCAGCTGGTGTGGGCGGGGGCGGTGCGCAGGCCCCAGTGCAGGAAGAGGCCGCCGACGGAGTCGCGGAGGAAGTCCTGCCGGGGGTTCTCCAGGTCGAGCGGCCGCACGGCCGCAGTGCAGTCCTGGCCGCCGGAGACGCGGAGCGCGCCGCCGGAGGTGTTGTGGCTGTCCGTCAGACAGGCTCCGGTGACGTCCTGGAGGCCGACGTCGTACGGGGAGTCGGCGCCCTGCTGCGCCGTGAAGCGGGTGAGACGGATGTCGCCGGCCGCGCTGGCGATGACCGCCGGCCGCCCGTCGTTCGCGGCGAACTTCACGCTGCTGTCCGTGAATTGCACGTGGTCGGCGTTGTGCAGGTACCAGCCGTAGGCCGGCCGGGTGCCGATGGCCTTGGGGTTGTAGTCGTTCGGGTCGTTGCCGGGCACGCCGGTGGACATGGTGCCGTTGCCGCCGGGGACGGTGATGTCGACGTTGTCGAAGGTGACCCCGCTGATGCGGTGGCCGTTCTCGCCCCACAGGGTCGGGCTGAAGGAGGGGCTGTTGCCGGTGGCCGTGATGTCGTCGTAGGTGACGTCGCTGATCGATCCGACGCCGGGGCTGTTCCCGCAGCGTTTCCGCGTGCCGATCTTCTCCATGATCGGCGAGTGGACGTTCGTCATCGTGATGTCGCGGTAGTGGACGTCGGAGATCTTCGCGCCGTCCATGGAGACCATGCCGAGGCCGGACTTGCCCGCACCGTCGATGCGGATGTTCCCGAACTGGTAGTCCGAGAAGTCGCCGCAGGTCTCGGAGCCGAACATCAGGGCGTTGCAGCACTTGGCCGACAGGTACGAATCGCTCACCCGGACATGGCCGTTGGGGAGCTTGGCGCCGAGTGCGTAGTCGCTCTTGAAGACCAGGGCGTCGTCGTTGGCCTCGATGTGGGCATTGGTGATCGTGACGTCGGTGGTGGAGATGACGTTCCAGCCGTCGCGGTCGCTCGCGGTGTCGATGGTCAGGTGGTCGGACGTCACGTTCTTGCAGCCGTCGATCAGGGCCGCGAAGTGGCCGCCGCGGCGGAGGGTGAGGCCGTCGCCGATCCGGAGGCCGCCGCACCGGGTCAGCGAGATGATCTTGTCTGCCTCGCCGGTCTTCGGGTTGCCGGTGATCAGGTTGCCCGCGCCGTCGATGACGCCCTGGCCGGTGAAGCCGATGTCGGTGAGCCTGTCGCCGTAGATCATCGCGTCGTGGAAGTGGCTGTGACCGTAGTCCTGGTAGGCGTCGTACGGGTTGGACTCGGCCTTGTCGTAGGTGTCCGCGCTGGAGCCCTGGAGAGTGGCGCCCTTGTCGAGCTGGAGCGTCACATGGCTCTTCATGTGGATGGTGTTCTTGGACTTGTAGGTGCCGGCGGTGAAGCGGACGGTGCCGCCGCCCGCCGAGTTCGCGGCCGTGACGGCCTTGTCGATGGCGGGGGTGTCGTTGGCGGAGCCGTCGCCCTTGGCGCCGTAGTCGCGTACGTCGTAGACGGCGCCGGCACGTGGTGCGGCGGGCTGCGGGGAGGCGAGGGCCGCCGGGTGGGAGAGCCCGAGAACGACGGCGAGGACGAAGAGGACGATCGCGGCGGCACTGTGCCGTGCAGCGGTGGGGGGTTTCATGGAACCGCCCTTCTGAATGTCGTGCTCATGACACTGATTCACCTCGCAGTTGCTCGTTCATGATCAGGAAGGCCCCGAGGCCGTGGAAGTCGTCGGTGGCCCGGGTGCGGGCGACGTAGTACGCGAAGTCGCCGACGTTGGTGCCGACGGAGATGCCCGCGAGGTCGGTACGGCCGTCCGAGCCGACCGACAGCTCGGCGAGGACGCCCCGGTAGCCGCGGCGGGCGACGTCCGTGTAGTGCGGGTCGAGGTAGTGCTGCTGGGCGCCACGCGAGAGGGCGTAGGTGAACATGCTGGAGCAGGAGGTCTCGGTCCAGTTGTCGCCGCGCCCGCCCTTGTCGATCACCTGGAACCAGCGTCCGGTCGCCGGGTCCTGGTACTTCTCCAGGGCGGCCGCCAACCTGCCGAAGATGGTGAGGAGTTGCGGGCGCCGGGGCTGGTTCACCGGGATCGCGTCCAGCACGTTGACGACCGCCATCGCGTACCAGCCGACGGCCCGGCACCAGTGCTCGGGCGCCAGCCCGGTCACCGGATCCGCCCAACTCGCGCTCCTCGACTCGTCGTAGGCGTGCCTGAGCAGGCCGCTTGCGACCTGGAGGTGGCCGCCGTAGACGGCGAGCTGCCTGGCCGCCTCGTCGTCGGTGTACGCGCTGTCGCCGAACTCCTTGCCGTACTCGACGAGGAACGGGTTCACCATGTAGACGCCGTCCGACCAGAGTTGATGGGCCCGGCTGCTGGCGTCGGCGTGCCAGAAGCCGCCGTCGCTCGTGCGCGGGTAGGTGTTCAGACGGTCGCGGATCTTCTGTGCCGCCTTGCGGTAGCGGTCCTGGCCCGTCTCGTGGTGCAGGATCACCAGGAGACGGCCCGCCTGCATGCTGTCCAGGCTGTTGAAGGACTGGTCGATCGAACCGTCGCTCTTCACGAACCGGTCGACGTAGTCCTTGATGTAGGCGAGGTAGCGGGCGTCTTGGGTGCGCCGGTAGGTGAGGTACTGGCCGTAGAGGTAGAGGCCGACCGGGTAGGACCAGCCTCCGACGGTGCTCGGGGTGTAGCGGGCCATGGTGGACTCGACGACCGCGGTGGACCAGTCGGTGGCGGCGGCCGGCCTGACCGGGGCGGCGGCCGCGGCCGGGGCGACCGCAGCGACGGCGGGCGGGGGTGCGGCCGCGGGGAGCGCGGCCAGGGTGGCGGTGGTGAGCGCGACGGCCGCGACGGCGGCTCGCAGGCGTTTCATGGTCCTCCTTCGCCGAGGGCTTCTCTGTGGGCGGCGGCAGCGGGGGTCCGCCGCAGGGGTACATGGCCTGGACGACGCCCAGCTCACCGGCCTGCCGGAACACCTCCGCCCACTGTCCGAACGTGAACTCCACTGACCGACCGATCAGTCGGACCGACCTCGCGGTGGTCATCGCAGCCCCCTCCTTCCGTAACGCGGTCAGGAACTCCGGGACCTCCGCCTCGACCGGGGCGCCCGGGCGGGTCAGCGGTCGCCGAGGGCGTGGCCGGTCACATCCAGGGCGGTCTCCACGACCTGGTAACCAGGGCTGCGCCAGACCTTTTCATCCGATGTCTGCGCGGCGACGGGTTCCGGCCGGCGATCCTCGGAGGCGATCTCGTTCATGGGTGGGTACCTGCTTTCCTGAGGTTGGGGGGTCTCAGAGCGCAGAGAGAGGCTTTCCCTTCACAGGGATCCGCCGGAAAACCCACAGGGATGTTCACATCCCTGGACCGGGTTCAGTGATACGTCCGACGATGCGCACCAGAGTCTCCGCAGAAACCGGCTTCGGTCAATGGTCCGGACCCGTAACGTCGGATGCATTTCCGGCCATTCTCCGCCCGCAGCGGCTGACCCGCCGGACAGTTCCGGCAGATTCCGCGGTCAGGAATGCATCGGGGCCGGTGATCGTTGACGATGGATGTACCACCTGTCGACAACCTAAGGATCGAGAGCTCGTGAGCAGCAAGGTCCCCCCGAAAATCCTCAACAACGGTGTCGAGATGCCCCAGCTGGGCTTCGGCGTGTGGCAGGTGCCGGACGACGAGGCCGAGCGGGCCGTCGTCACGGCACTGGAGGCCGGGTACCGCAGCATCGACACAGCGGCGATCTACGGCAACGAAGCGGGCACCGGCAAGGCGATCGCCGCCTCCGGCGTTCCGCGTGAGGACATCTTCGTCACCACCAAGCTCTGGAACGCCGACCACGGGTACGACGCCACGCTGCGCGCCTTCGACGCGTCGCTGGCGAAGCTGGGTCTGGACTACCTGGACCTGTACCTCATCCACTGGCCGCTGCCGGCCCGGGGCAAGTACATCGACTCGTACAAGGCGTTCGAGAAGCTGCACGCCGACGGCCGCGTCAAGGCGATCGGCGTCTCCAACTTCCTCCCCGAGCACCTGGAGCGGCTGATCGCGGAGACCTCGGTCATCCCGGCGGTCAATCAGATCGAGCTGCACCCGCATCTGCAGCAGCGCGCGTCCCGGGAGTTCCACGGCGAGCAGGGCATCGCCACCGAGGCCTGGTCGCCGCTCGGCCAGGGCAAGGGGCTGCTGGAGGTACCGGCGATCGTCGCGATCGCACAGAAGCACAACCGCACCCCGGCCCAGGTCGTGCTCCGCTGGCACATCCAGCTGGGCAACGTGGTGATCCCGAAGTCCGTGACGCCGTCCCGGATCAAGGAGAACATCGCGGTGTTCGACTTCAGCCTGGACACCGAGGACCTCGCGGCGATCAGCGCGCTCAACGAGGACCGGCGCATCGGTCCGGACCCGGCGACCTTCGACATGGGCTGAGCGAGCACCGCGACAAGGACCGAGCGAGAGCTTCGTCCACCCCGGCCGTCCCGCCGTACGCACGGTGGGGCGGCCGTTCGCGTTCGCCGACTCCGTTCGCCTTCGCCGACTCCCGCGTGGGGCGCTTCAGTCGGGGCGTACGTCCGCGTGGACGACCTCGAACTCCTCCAGGCCGATCACGGTCACGTGCGCCTTGGCGGCGTCCGCGCGCCGGGCCTCCGCCTGCCCGGCGCGCGAGGCGGCCATCGAGGCACGGTCGACGAAGATCGAGCCGACCATGCCCCGGCCCCGCTCCCGGTCGACGAGCACGGCGCACCGGGCGAAGCCGGGCAGCGCTTCCAGCCGGGGTATCGCCGAGGAGCGGAACGTCTCGGCGAACAGGTCCGTGTCGGCCGGGTCGAACTCCACCCAGGTGGACCGCATACCGCCGCCCGCCCTCGGCAGCTGCACCGAGTGGAAGACGGTCACCTCGTAGTTCTCGACGGCGACGGTGCCCGCGAACGGCTCCAGCATCGGCCCGCGCCGCTCGCGCATCACCTGGTCGCTGTTGCGCCGGGCCCCCTCGGAGCCCCACCAGCTCACCGCGAGCAGTTTGCCCAGGTCCCGGTCGACGAGGACGTCCGCACCCCGGTAGTCGGGACGCTCCTCCAGCAGTTCACGCCCCTCGCTGTTCAGGCCCCTGATGGCCGCTTCGACCTTCGCCGGATCGCCGGTGACGTACACCGCGCGTACGAACATGACCCCTCGCCTCCCAGGAGCCATCGGAGCCACGGCTCAACGTCCGCACGGCTCCTGCGTATATATCCGAAATGCCCTGCCCCACCAGTGTTCCCCCGGGTACATAACACCGCAATGTGCAACAAACAGCCGAGTTGACATCCAGGGGTTGACGCGGACATGCAGCCGGGTCCACCTTGTACGACACCCGGTCAGGAAACTTTCCTAACAGAAGGGGACCCCCCACAGTGCGCATCCGAACACTGACCCTTGCCGCGGCCTCCGGGGCCGCACTGCTCGCCGCCGGAGTGCTTCCCGCGAGCGCGTCCGGCGCCTCCGTCCCGAAGTCCGCCCAGGAGGGTTCGGTCAGCGCGGCGAGCCTGCTCGCCAAGGTGACGTCCTGCTCCCAGATCTCCAGCGGCAAGTACCGGACCGACGACGAGACGTCGGCCACGATCCCCGTCTGCGGCAAGAACGGCGCGGTCTTCTGGAAGGCCGACATGGACATCGACTGCGACGGGCAGCGCACCACCAACTGCAACGAGAACCGCGACCCCTGGTACCAGGACGACACCGCGTTCCACCAGTCCGACGGCCAGCCGCTCAAGGCCGAGTCGCTGCCGTACATCGTGGTCCCCAGCTCCAGCAGCATATGGAACTACTCCAGCGCCGGCATCAAGGGCGGCGGAGTCGTCGCCGTGATCTACAACAACAAGGTCGAGTACGCGGTGGTCGGCGACACCGGCCCCACGAACATCATCGGTGAGGCCTCGTACGCCACCGCCAACGCACTCGGCATCGACCCCGACCCGGCGACCGGCGGCGCCGACTCCGGCGTGACGTACATCCTGTTCAAGAACTCCAAGGTCTCCCCCATCGAGAGCCACAGCGCGGCGGTGTCCCTCGGTGACCAGCTGGCCAAGCAGTTCCTCGCCAACAACTGACCCCGGGGCGCTTTCCGCGCCGCCCCCGGCCCGGGGAGGGCGGGCGGCCCGGTACCACCCGGTACCGGGCCGCTCCGGCGCGTCGCTTCGGACGCCCTCGATGTCAGGTGCCGCAGGTGACGCGGTACGGCACGGAGGGCAGGTACTCCCGCCACTGCGCCCGCGTGGCACCGCCGCCCGCCCTGGCACACAGCTCGGCCGCCCCCTCCTGCGGCCCCAACGGGACGCTCCGGTCGGCGAGATGAGCCGTGGCGATGTGCAACTCCCCTGCACCGGCGGTGAATCCGAGGGCGAGGACCGGGCCGTCTCCGGCCGGTACGGTCGCCGGGGCCGACCGGATTCGGGCCGTCTCCCACACCTGCACCGAGCCGTCGGCGGTGCTCGCCGCGAGCAGCATCCCGTCCGCGGAGAACCCCAGGGCCGACTCGACCACGGTGGCACCGGCCGGTCTGAGCACGGCGAGCCTGCGCCAGGTGTGCGCGTCCCACAGCGTGAAACGGCCGTTCGCGTCCTCGGCGGCGAGATATCGGGCGTCGGGGCTGAAGACGGCGGTGCGCAGGAAGTCCTCCCCCGTCACTCCGCCCGCGCGTCGCCTGCCGGTGGCCACGTCCACGAGCGTGCCCTCGTAGGTGAGCGCGATGAGGCCGGTGGCATCGGCCGCGACGGTGTTCTCCCCCTTGACGACTGGTGGTTCCTCGGCCGGGACGGGTCGGCCGCGGCTGTCGAACGCGGCGCGCGCCGCCGGTTCCCCGTGCCAGTCCGGACCGGTCAGCCCGTGCAGCGACAGGGTGTGCACGACACCGGTCCGGCCGCCCTCGCGGTAACGCAGGACGCCCGCCGCCGCGTCCAGCCGGAGGTGGCCGACGGCCGAGCCTGCCACCGGGTAGGTGAACAGGGGCGTGCGCGGGCCGTCGTCGGCGGGGGCCGGCAGGTCCGTGCGCCACAGGGCGAGAGACCCGGGGGTCCAGGTCAGGGCGTAGGAGCCGTGGAAGACGACGGCGTCGGCGCCGCCCGCCATGGGTAGCCGCGGGCGTTCCCGGGCGGTGTGGAAGTCCCAGGTCACGACACCCTCGGGGGTGGCGGCGGCAATCGCACGGCCGTCCGGGGTGAAGACGAGTTCCTGCCCCTGGCAGAGGAGCCGCTCGGTGGCACGCGGCGGGCGGGTGGTGAGCATGCGGCCTGACGCGAGGTCGAGGACGCGCAGCCTGGCGCCCTCCTGACCGCACCAGGCGAGGTACCGCTCGTCCGGTCCCGGCGTGGGCAGCGGGCCGTCGTCCTCGCCCTTCGCGTACTGATGGCGGAGGCGTTGCCGGTCCACGTCCCACAGGTCCAGGGTGGCGCGGTCGCCGTCGGGGCCGGGGGTGCGGCGCCGTACCAGGAAGGTGTGCCCGTCCGGCCCGAACACCCCGTCGGCGTCCTGCCAGGTGCCGGTCGGCAGTCGCCGGGTGCGGCCGTCGGCGAGCGAGCGGATCACCGTACCGGTACCGCCGGGGGCCCGGTAGGCGATCAGCCGGCCGTCGTCGCTGACCGCGATCACGCCCTCGGACAGGCCGGGTTGGATCACGGAGTGGCTGCGCCGGTGGGTGCGGACGTCCCACTGCACGGCCCGGTCGTGTGCCACCGCGGTCAGGATCCGGCCGTCCGAACTGAGCCAGGACGGTGCGTTCAGCGCCCGGCCGCCCTCCTCGGGCTGCACGAACACGTCGAGTTCGCTCTGCGCAGCCGCGGTGCGCAGCGCCTGCCGGGTCTCGGGCAGGTCGGCAGTGCGCCAGGCGGCCAGGGCGAGGCGCATCGCGGTGCGCGGTTCCGAGCCGCGGAGGCCGTCGACGAGAGCCGCCACTCTGCGGGCCTCTGCCTGGTCCCGCTGCCGCGCGTTGATCCCGCTCTGCCGCCAGGCGACGGCACCCGCGACCAGGGCCAGGCTCAGCAGGACGACCAGTGCGCCGGTCAGCGCCCGCAGTCTGCGCCCGGCCCGCACGGCGGCCCGCCGCCCGCGTTCGTACGACTCGACGCCCGCCGCCAGGAACTCCCGCTCCAGCGGGCTCAACTCCCCCTGATATGGCCCCTCTTCGGCGAACGCCTCGCGGGCCTCGGTGAGCCGCACGCCCCGGTACAGCGCTCCCGCGTCCCGCTCCAGCTCCGCCCAGGCACCGGCCGCCTCGGTGAGCCGACGGTGGACGCGCAGGCGATCGCGGTCGGCGTCGATCCAGCCGCGCAGCCGGGGCCAGGCGCCGAGGAGAACCTCGTGGGCGAGGTCGACCGTGTCGCCGTCGACGGTCAACAGCCGTGCCCTGACCAGGCGTTCGAGGACACGGGCGGTGGTGGGGTCGGTGCCGAGTTCGGCGCGGTGGACCGGGCGGCGGGTGTCGCCGGTGCCGTCGCCGGGATTGACCAGGCGCAGCAGCAGGGCGCGTACGGCGATGGCCTCGGCAGGCGTGCAGCCGGCGTACAGCTCCTCGGCGGTGTGGGCGACGGCACCCCGGACACCGCCGATGGCCTCGTAGGCGGCGAGGGCGAGGGTCTTGGCGGTGCGGCGGCGCCAGACCTCCCGCAACGCGTGGGCCATCAGCGGCAGTCCGCCCGGTTCACCCGCGACATCGGCGACGATCCGGTCGGTCAGGGCACGCTCGACGACATGCCGGCGAGCGGCGGCGGGCCGGACCACGGCCTCCCGGAGCCGCTGGGCCTGCAGGGGGCCGACCAGGAGCGTGGAGTCCCGCAACGCCTCGGCGAGCAGCGGGTGTTCGGCACAGTGCGGGTAGAAGTCGGCGCGCACGGCGAGCAGTACGCGCAGCCGGGTGTCGGCGGCCAGCAACCGGCCGATGAACAGCTCGCGTTCGGCCGGGTCGGCGCAGAGCGCGAAGACCTCCTCGAACTGATCGACGACGAGCAGCGTGTCCCCGGGGGCGTCGTGCGGAGTGAGAACGGCCGTATGGGTGCGGGCGGGATGCGCACCCGGGGTGAGGATCCGGATCGCGGCGGGCCTCTGCTCCGTGTCCTCGGCCTCCCGCAGGGCGGGGATCAGCCCGGCCCTCAGCAGTGAGGACTTGCCGCTGCCCGAGGCGCCGACCACCGCACCGAACCGGAAACGGCGCGTGTGCGCAGCCAGTTCGGCGATCAGGTCGTCACGGCCGTGGAAGTGGTCCCGGTCGGCGACCTCGAACCGGGCGAGCCCCGGATACGGACCGGGTCCGTCGTCCTCGGCGGCCGGCGTACCCGCGGCCTCGGCGGCGGCCGCCCGCCAGCGCAGCTCCCACTCCCCGGGGTCACCGCCGCACGCGACGACGTACGCGGTGACCACGGGCAGGGTGGGCAGCCGCTCACCGGCGGCGGCCGCCGACAGCGTCGGCCCGGAGTACCCGGCCCGCAGCCCCATCGCCCGGTAGGCCGGCGTGCCCGCCTCGTCCCGCAGCTTGCGCAACTCCAAGGCGAACCGCTGTACCGCCCCCGCCGCGGGATCCAGCGGTTTCTCCCGGCGCCCCATCCACGTCTCCCCCGTCGACAGCAACCCTCCCCAACCTAACCGGAATTGACAGGAGACCCGGTTCGGGGCTGCCCATCAATCCGTCGGCCGCTGGACTCGCCGGTGCACCCGCCCTCCCCTACCTGCACCGGAGCACGCCATCGCCACCCTGCACACGACACGCACCGCACCCCCGGCCGCCGCGGCTCCCGCCCGGCGCGGGCCGGTCCACGCCCTCGGCCCCGGCACCGCCCTCGCCCCCGTCGCCCTCGCCCTGGCGCTCGGCCTGTGGGGCGTGCGGCGGGACGGCAGCCTGTGGCGGGACGAGGCGGTGACATATGACATGGCACACCGCACTCCACCCGACCTCACCCGCACCCTGGCGCACGCCGACGCCGTACACGGCCTCTACTACCTCCTCGCCCACGCCCTGTTCCGCCTCTTCCGGGACGCCGACCCGCTGCTCGTGCTCCGGCTCCCCTCGGTACTGGCGACCACCGTCACGGCCGGCCTGCTCACGCTGCTCGGCACCCGGCTGGCGGGACCGCGCGCCGGGACGCTCGCCGGGCTGACGTTCGCGGTACTGCCGCCGGTGCAGCGGTACACCCAGGAGGGCAGGTCGTACGCGCTGGTCTGCACGCTGGTGGTCGGAGCGACGTACCTCCTCGAACGGACCCTGGACACCGCCGCCCCCCGCACCACCCGCGCCTGGGCCGGCTACGGCGCTGTCCTGCTGGCCGCCTGCCTGCTCCACGAGTTCGCGGTGCTGGTGCTCGCAGCGCATGCCGTGGCCGTACCTCGCGAGGCCCGGCGGGCATGGCTGAAGGCGGCCGGCGCGGTCGTCGTCGCCGTGGCACCCCTCGCCGTGCTCAGCAAGCGGCAGTCGGCGCAGGTGGCGTGGATCGGCGGGCTCGGGGCCGGGGCGCTGCTCAGCTTCGGTGCGATGGCGCTGCTCGGGTGCGCCTGTGCGGTGCGGCTGCCGAGGGCCCTGGTCCGGTTCGCACTGCCGCTGACCGTGCTCCCGGCCGGTCTGCTGATGCTGGTGTCGCTGGTCAAGCCGCTGTACGTCGACCGGTACGTCCTCTACGGCCAGGCGGGCACCGCCCTGCTGATCGGCGCTGCCCTGGACCGGCTGACGCGCGCCGGGGGTGCCCGGCGGGCGGCGGCGCTGCTCGCCGTCGGGGCCGCGCTCGCCACACTGGTGCCCGTCGCCGTGTACCTGCGCACCCCGGACAGCCGCCTGGACGACGCCACCGCCGTCGACGCGGCCGTACGCGCGGCCGGCGCGGACGCCGACGGCATCCTCTATCTGCCCGCGCGCCGCCGGATCTGGGCGCTCGCCGACCCGGACGCCGTACGTGGCCTGCGCGACCTCGCCCTGGACCGCACCCCGGCGGCCTCCGGCACGCTGTACGGCACGGAGGCCGACCCGTCCGTGATCCGCGCCCGGCTGCTCGCCGCCCGTCGGATCGTCGTCCTGCGGGATCCGGCGGGGCAGCCGCTGGACGCGACGTCCGGCGAGGTGACGAAGCGCAGGACACTCGCCGAGGGCTTCGAGGAGTGCGGCACTCGTACGGTGCACGGGGCGCGGGTGAGCGTGTACGCGCGCCGCTGCTGAGCGCTCCGCGGGAAGTGCCACGGCATGCCGTCTGCCGACTGCGGCGCCGTCGTGGCTGGTCGCGCCCACGCGGCGGAGCCGCATATCGGCACGGCCCCGCGCCCCTCACGGGGCCCCGCTCAGGCGGGCCGTACCGCCGTGTGCACGGTGCGGGCGCCGAGGACGAACAGGTCGGGCCTGCGGTGCACGCTCGCCGGGTCGGCGGGGTCGAGGAGGCGGTCCAGGGCGGCGCGGTCGTCGGTGTCGAGGTCGTCCGCGACCGAGTCCCGCAGCCGGGAGAAGATCTCGGCGGCGTAGGCGCGGGCCCGGTCGGAGACCGGGGCGGGCAGGTCCAGGAGGAAGCTGCGGGTGCGGGCGTACTTGAGGCCGGCGGAGGACAGCAGCGCCGGCCAGTCCTCGGCCTCCGTGACCGAGCCGGGGAGTTCGGTGCGCATCTGCTCGAACCACTTCTCCTGGAGTGCGTCGAGCCGTGCCTGGAGGCCGGGGCGGCCGATGCCGAAGTCGCGGGGCAGGAAGCGGCTGGGCAGGCCCCCTTCGAGGATGGCCAGGGTGCCGCCGGGGGCCAGCCGCTCGCCGAACGCGGTGAGCGCGGCCCGCTGGTCGCCGAGGTGGTGCAGGCTGTGTCCGGCCCACAGGAGGTCCGCCGGGTAGTCCAACTCGTCCAGCACACCCGGGAGTTCTCCGGCGAGCACACCGAAGCGGTCGGCCACGCCCTGCCGCAAGGCACGGGCCCGGGCCCGGTCGAGGAGCGGTTCGCTGCCGTCCACGGCCAGCACCCGCGCGCCCGGGAACACCTCGGCGAACAGACAGGACACCACCCCCGGCCCGCTGCCGACGTCGACGATCAGCCCCGGCTCGGTGACCTCCTTGCCGAGCCAGCTCAGCGCGCTCTCGTAGAGGGGCGCGAAGAGCTCCGCCTGGGACTCCAGATGACCGGCCATCTCGGCCCAGTCGATGTCGGTGTTCGAGTGGGAGTGCGTGTGGGTGTGCTTGGGGGTGTCCGTGTGGTGGTGGTCGTGCGCCATGGGGTCAGCCTCTCGTCCGGGTGCCGCCAGGGTGCGCCGACGCACCGTCCGGGGGCCAGTCCTGTTGCCGGTGCGGCAAAAAACCGGATGCGGACGGCAAGGCGGACGGTCCACGATGACCCGGTGGACGACGAGCTGCTGAACCGCTTCCTGACCGACGGTTTCGTGAAGATCGAGGGCGCGTTCCCGCCGCGCGTCGCCGAGGACTGCGCCCGGCTGCTGTGGCGCGAGACGGAGTACGATCCTGAGGATCGCGGCACCTGGAAGGACCCGGTGGTGTGGGTGGCGGGGATGGCCCAGGGCCCGTTCGCGGCCGCCGTCAACTCCCCCGCACTGCACCGGGCGTTCGATCTGCTGGTGGGCGAGGGCCGTTGGGTCCCCCGGTATTCGCTGGGAAGTTTTCCGCTGCGGTTCCCGCACCCGGAGGAGCCGGACGACGCCGGTTGGCACATAGAAGGCAGCTACCTCCCGGACGGCGTCGAGACCCGCTGGTACTTCACGAACCTGCGCTCCCGCGACCGCGCGCTGCTGATGCTCTTCCTCTTCTCCGAGGTGACCGAGCAGGATGCGCCCACCCGGATCCGCGTCGGCTCGCACCTGGACATCCCGGCGGTCCTGGAGCCGTACGGCGAGGAGGGCGTCTCGATGCTGGAGATCGCCCCGGAGGTCGTCGAGGCCTCCGCGCACCGCCCCCTCGCGTACGCCACCGGCCGCCCCGGCGACGTCTACCTCTGCCACCCGTTCCTGGTGCACGCGGCCCAGCCACACCACGGCACCCGCCCCCGCTTCATGGCACAGCCACCCTTGATGCCGGCCGTCCCCTACGAGCTGGACCGCCCCGACGGCGACTACTCGGCGGTGGAGCAAGCGATCCGCCGGGGTCTGTCCCGCACGGACTGACCCCGGCGAACCCCCGCGCCCCAAGGGGCGCGGGACTGTTTCAATATGCGGCTCCGCCGCGCGGGCGCGACCAGCCACACACGGCCCGCAGCCTCGATCCCGGCTCAGCCGACGGGACTACAGCGGCGGGTACGCGTTGGCCATCAGCTGCTGGAACTGGGCGGAGAACCAGTGCCCGGACAGCGGCGCGTTCGCCAGGGCGCCGGACATGTTGTTGCCGTTGCGGGCGTTGCCCGTGTACGTCGGGTCGCACATCTGGTCGAAGCCCTTGCCCTCGTCGTTCGGGATGGCGGTGCTGGAGCCGTCGGACTCGCCCGGCGGCTTCATCCAGACGTAGGCGTCGATCCCGGCGGCCGGGCTGGCCTGCGGACGCTCACCGAGGCCGGCTCCGGCCTGGTTGCACCAGTTGCCGACGTGGATCCGGCGGTCGTAGCGGCCGCCGTCGACGTACGCGTCCACGCTGGTCGTCGGGCCGGGGCCGGCCGGCCGTGCGCTGCCGCCCCAGCCGTTGCGGGAGGTGTCGATCAGCATGCCGATGCCCGAGTTGAAGCCGACCGAGACCAGCTCGGTGCGGAAGGCCTGGGCGAAGGACAGCTCGTCGACGTAGCGGTTGTAGTCGACCCACTTCGACAGGCGGACGGAGGTGCCGTTCACCGTGTCGTTGATGGTGAAGTTGTTCTCCTTCAGGGCACTGTAGTTGGCCGTGTTGGTGATGAAGCCCTGGACGTCGGCGACGGTCGCGCCCTCGGCGTTGGCGGCCTGGTAGAAGAGCTGGGCGGCGGGGGCGAAGTTGTCGTCCCAGCCGAGCCAGCCGTGGTGACCGGCGTCGAGGTAGTTGTAGACGTTGGGGATCGCGCCGAGCTTGGCGAGGGCGTAGCCGACGCCCTTCACGTAGTTGCCGTTGGCGAGCATGGTGTTGCAGTTGGCCGTGGCGGTGGCCCGGCTGCCGGTGTTGGTGACCAGGTTGGGCAGCGAGTCGATCTCGATGGTGGTGACGATCCGCAGCGAGGCGTACTTGCTGTCGGAGAGGATCGCCGCGATCGGGTCGATGAACTGCGTCTTGTACTTGTCGATCTCCGTCGGGCCGAGCTCGCCGTTGGAGGCGAGGGCCGCGCAGTCGCGTCCGGGCAGGTCGTAGACGACCAGCTGGACGACTTCCTCGCCGCTGCCCTTCTGGGCGAGCGCCGCGTCGAGGTGGGCGCGCAGACCCATGCTGGTGCTGGTTCCGTTGATCGCGGCGATGCGGTCGAGCCAGACGCCGGTGGGCTGGTTGGAGACGCGGGTGCCGCCCGGTTCGGCGGCGGCCTTGGCGGACCACTCCGGGTTCACGTACACCTTGGCGCCGGAGTACGGGTTGTCGACGCGGGTGCCGCCGCCCCCGCCACCGCCGCCCCCGCCACCGCTGCTGCCGTCGTCGACGTTGCAGGTGACGCCGTCGAGGGTGAACGAGGTCGGGATCGCGTTCGCCCCGCTGTAGGACCCGTTGAACCCGAAGCTGACCGAACCACCGGTCGCCAGTGTGCCGTTGTAGGTCTCGTTGTTGGCGGTGACGGCGGTGCCGCTCTGGGTGAGCTTGGTGTTCCAGTAGCTGGTCACCTGCTGGTTCCCGGCGTACGACCACTTCACCGACCAACTCGACTTCGCCGCCGAGTTGTTGGTGACGGTGACGGCGGCGGTGAAGCCGGCGCCCCAGTCGCTCTGGATCTTGTAGTCGACGGTACAGGGAATCGCGGAGATCGCCGCCTGGGAGGAGGGGGTCGCGGCGACCGCCGGACCCGATACCCCGGCGACGAGCGCCAGGGCGGCGAACACCGCTGTTCTGGTACGACTCATGAGTGCGGGTTCCTTCTTCTTCGGTGGGCGTGCTTAGGGGTTGATGGCCTGTAGGTGGTCGCGCAGCCCGACGCCGTACGCCGTGGGCGTACCGCTGTAGTCGGAGATCAGGGACGGGCCGGCGGAGCAGTCCCAGGTGTTCCAGGTCCAGCCCAGGTAGGAGAGGCCGCGGTCGTCGAACCACTTCATGACCTGGTCGACGAAGGCGTGCGAGCAGGTGTTCTCGCCGATCTCCCCGGCGACCAGCGGCACCTGGGCCGCGACCGGTGCCAGGGTGGAGTTCCAGCAGCTCTCACTGGCGCAGGTGTTGAAGTTGTAGACGTGGTAGGCGGCGACGAGATTGCCGGCCGGGTCGGTGGGCTTGTACGTCAGCCACTGGCTGAGGTCGTTGGAGTAGGCGAGCCCGCCGATCATGATGACGTTGCGGGCACCGGCGCCCCGGATGCTGTCGACCAGGTCCTGCATTCCGGCGACTTCATAACCGATCCCCGGGCAGGTGCCGCCGTCCCGCCAGCACTGCCAGGCCTGGGTGACCGTCGAGGTCGCCCGGTCCGGGTAGGGCTCGTTGAACAGGTCGAAGACGGCCGCCTGGTCGTCCTTGAAGGTGCCGGCCACCGACGACCAGAAGGACGGGGTGTACTGGGCGTCCGGCATCGGCTTCTGGCAGGTGGCGTGCACGTCGGAGCAGCCGGCCGAGTTGCCGGTGTACTGGCCGTAGGACCAGTGGAGTTCGAGGATCGGCGTCAGACCGTACGACTCGACGCGCGCCACCAGCTCCTTGACGGCGTTGATGTAATTGGCGCCCGCGTACTCGGGTTTGACGTTGGACAGGCCGAGCCAGCACTCCTCGTTGAGCGGGATGCGGACGGCGTTGGCCTTCCAGTCGGCGATCGCCTTGATCGCCGCGTCGTCGACCGGGCCGTCCCAGATGCCGTAGCCCTGCACGCACATGAACTCGCCGCCGGAGCGGTTCACCCCGAGCAGGCGGCGGGCCGTGCCGCCCGCGTCCACGAGCTTGGTGCCGGAGACGTGCAGGGCCGGTGCGGTCCCGCCGGCCGGCGGCTCGGTCGGCGTCGGAGTGGGTGTCGGTGTCGGCGTGGGCTGCGCATCGACGTTGCACGTGGTGCCGTTGAGCCTGAACGCCGTCGGTACGGCGTTGCTCCCCGACCAGGAGCCGAGGAACCCGGCGCTGACGCTCGCGCCGGTGCCGAGGGAGCCGTTCCAGCTCTCGTTGACCGCGGTGACCGTCGTACCGGACTGGGACCACTTGGCGCTCCAGCCCTGGGTGACCTTCTGGCCACTGGCGAAGTCGAAGCCCAGGCTCCAACTGCTCATGGCAGCCATGTTGTTGGTGACGGTCACGGAGCCCTGGAAACCGGTGTCCCACTGGCTGGTGACCGCATACACCACCGTGCAGGCCGGCGCCGCCCCGGACGCCGACACGACCGGCACCAGTGCGGACCCTATGAGGGCGGCCGCACCGGCGACGGCTAAAAGAACTGAACGCGGGGGGTGTCGCATGAGCGACTCCTTGCAGCTCGGGCGCGTCGTGACGGACGCGTCGACTGAACGGAATCGCTCCCACTGGTGCGAAGGAAGGTAGCGCCAAGTGCGGGCAAAGAACAGGGGAGTTGCTTGACTTTTCCGCAGTGGCGTCCGTCGAATCTTTTCGACTCTTCAACGGCCTTGACCGCACCATGCCACGTCTCCACTATGGGAGCGCTCCCACTGGTTCAAGCCTTGACTTCTCCCCGAGCCGCAAGCGCAAGGAGGAACCAGCACATGCGACCCGGATATACCATGCACCCCGGGCGGAGGCGCAGAGCCGTGCGACGGTTGTGGACGGCCGTCGTCGCGGCCCTCGCCCTGCCGCTGTCGATGCTCGCGACCGGCACGACTCCCGCACAGGCGGCGACGGTCCAGTGCAGCGTCGACTACACGACCAACGACTGGGGCTCCGGCTTCACCGCGGCCCTGACCCTCACCAACCGCGGCACCGACGCGATCAACGGCTGGACGCTGACCTACGCGTACGCCGGCAACCAGAAGCTGGTGAGCGGCTGGAACGGCACCTGGTCCCAGTCGGGCACCTCGGTCACCGTGCAGAACGCGTCGTACAACGGCACGATCGCGGCGGGCGCGGCGGTGTCGACGGGCGCCCAGTTCTCGTACACCGGGACCAACGCGGCGCCGACCGCCTTCGCGGTCAACGGCACCACCTGCGCCGGCGCGCACCAGCCGCCGGTCGCCGTGCTGACCAGCCCGAGCGCGGGCGCGGTCTACACGCAGGGCGACGCGATCCCGCTGGCGGCGACCGCGGCGGCGGCCGACGGCGCGACGATCAGCAAGATGGAGTTCTACGACGACACCACGCTGCTGGGGACCGACACGTCGGCGCCGTACTCGCTCTCCGTCTCAAGTCTGACCGTGGGCAGCCATTCTCTGGTGGCGAAGGCGTACGACAGTCTGGGCGCGTCCGCGTCCTCGACGCCGGTCGGCATCACGGTCGCCTCGGGCCCCGCGGTCGTGGTCTCGCCGACCCAGCTGGGCATCCAGCAGGGCGCGACGGGCAAGTTCGGGGTGAGCCTCTCGAAGCAGCCGAGCGCCAGTGTGACGGTGTCCGTGGCCCGCACGGCCGGCAACACCGGGCTGTCGGTGAGCGCCGGATCGTCGCTCACGTTCACGCCGTCCAACTGGAGCACCGCGCAGAACGTGACGGTGGCCGCGGACTCCGCCGGCACCGGCACCGCGACCTTCACGGCCTCGGCGACCGGCTACACGGGCGCCACGGTCACCGTGACCGAACTGGCCGCGTCGAAGGCGTACGACGCGCGCTTCCTGGACCTCTACGGGAAGATCACCAACCCGGCGAACGGCTACTTCTCCCCCGAGGGCATCCCCTACCACTCGGTCGAGACGCTGATCGTCGAGGCCCCCGACCAGGGGCACGAGACCACGTCGGAGGCGTACAGCTACCTTCTCTGGCTGCAGGCCATGTACGGCAAGGTCACCGGTGACTGGTCCAAGTTCAACGGCGCGTGGGCCCTCATGGAGAAGTACATGATCCCGACCCACGCCGACCAGCCGACCAACTCCTTCTACAACGCGTCGAAACCGGCGACGTACGCGCCCGAGCTGGACACCCCGAACGAGTACCCGGCGAAGCTGGACACCTCGGTGTCGGTGGGCACGGATCCGATCGCCGGTGAGCTGAAGACCGCCTACGGCACCGACGACGTGTACGGCATGCACTGGCTGGAGGACGTCGACAACGTCTACGGCTACGGTGACACGCCGGGCGGCGGGTGCGAGGCGGGTCCGACCGCGGACGGGCCGTCGTACATCAACACCTTCCAGCGCGGTCCGCAGGAGTCGGTGTGGGAGACGGTTCCGCAGCCGACCTGTGACGCCTTCAAGTACGGCGGCACCAACGGCTACCTGGACCTCTTCACCGGCGACTCGTCCTACGCCAAGCAGTGGAAGTACACGGACGCCCCGGACGCCGACGCGCGTGCGGTGCAGGCCGCGTACTGGGCGGACGTGTGGGCGAAGGAGCAGGGCAAGGGCAGTGACGTCTCCGCCACCGTGGGCAAGGCGGCGAAGATGGGCGACTACCTGCGCTACGCGATGTACGACAAGTACTTCAAGAAGATCGGCAACTGCGTGGGCCCGACGACCTGTGCGGCCGGCACCGGCAAGGACGCCTCGGACTACCTGCTCTCCTGGTACTACGCGTGGGGCGGGGCGACCGACAGCAGTGCCGGATGGGCGTGGCGGATCGGCTCCAGCCATGTGCACGGCGGCTATCAGAACCCGCTGGCCGCCTACGCGTTGAGTTCGTACGCCGATCTGAAGCCCAAGTCGGCCACGGGCGCGACGGACTGGGGCACGTCCCTGACCCGGCAACTGGAGTTCTACCGCTGGCTGCAGTCGTCCGAGGGTGCCATCGCGGGCGGTGCGACCAACAGCTGGCAGGGGCGGTACGCGAGTCCGCCGTCCGGTACGTCGACCTTCTACGGCATGTACTACGACTGGGAGCCGGTCTACCACGACCCGCCGTCCAACCAGTGGTTCGGCTTCCAGGCCTGGTCGATGGAGCGGGTCGCCGAGTACTACCAGCAGACCGGCAACGCCACCGCGAAGACGATCCTCGACAAGTGGGTGGCGTGGGCGCTGTCCAAGACCACGATCAACCCGGACGGCACGTACCTGATCCCGTCGACCCTCCAGTGGTCGGGGCAGCCCGACACCTGGAACGCGTCGAGTCCTGGCTCCAACAGCGGACTTCACGTCACGGTCGCCGACTACACGAACGACGTGGGCGTGGCCGCCGCGTTCGCCAAGACGTTGACGTACTACGCCGCCAAGTCCGGTGACGCGACGGCGAAGTCCACGGCCAAGGCGCTGCTCGACGGCATGTGGAGCAACTACCAGGACAGCCTGGGGATCGCGGTGCCGGAGACGCGGGCCGACTACAACCGCTTCGACGACGGCGTGTACGTCCCGAGCGGGTGGAGCGGGAAGATGCCGAACGGCGACGCGGTCAACTCGTCGTCGACGTTCGCCTCGCTGCGGTCCTTCTACCAGAACGACCCGGCGTGGTCGAAGATCCAGAGCTATCTGGCGGGCGGGGCCGCGCCCGTGTTCACGTATCACCGGTTCTGGGCTCAGGCGGACATCGCGCTGGCCATGGGGTCGTATGCGGAGCTTCTTGAGTAGCTCCGGTGATTGCGGTGGTCGGCTGCGGGTTCGTCGTGGCTGGTCGCGCAGTTCCCCGCGCCCCTTACGGGGCGCTCCAGTGGGCGGCCCCTACCCGCACTAGGGGCCGCCCTTCCCCCCTCTGGAGAGGACTTCTCCCGTGCGAAGAACCCGCATCCTCACCGCCGTCATGGCCCTCGCCGCCGGCCTGCTCGCAGGTACCCCGCCCGCGCTCGCCGCCCACGAGGCCGCGAAAGTCACGCTCGCCGCCGACACGTACACCTGGCACAACGCCCGGATCGACGGCGGCGGCTTCGTCCCCGGGATCGTCTTCAACCGTACCGAGAAGAACCTCGCCTACGCCCGTACCGACATCGGCGGTGCCTACCGCTGGTCGGAGTCGACGCAGACCTGGACGCCGTTGCTGGACTCGGTCGGCTGGGACGAGTGGGGGCACACGGGCGTGGTCAGCCTGGCCTCCGACTCCGTCGACCCGGACAAGGTGTACGCGGCCGTCGGGACGTACACCAACAGCTGGGACCCGACCAACGGTGCCGTGCTGCGCTCCGCCGACCGGGGCGCCAGCTGGCAGAAGACCGACCTGCCGTTCAAGCTGGGCGGCAACATGCCCGGCCGGGGCATGGGCGAGCGGCTGGCCGTCGACCCGAACAAGGACAGCGTGCTGTATCTGGGCGCGCCCAGCGGCAAGGGGTTGTGGCGGTCGACTGACTCGGGCGTGACCTGGTCACAGGTGACGAACTTCCCCGACGTCGGCAACTACGTGCAGGACCCGACCGACACCACCGGCTACACCTCGGACAACCAGGGCATCGTGTGGGTCACCTTCGACGAGTCGACCGGCACGGCCGGTACGGCGACGAAGACGGTCTACGTCGGGGTCGCCGACAAGGACAACGCGGTGTACCGCTCGACGGACGCGGGCGCGACCTGGACGAGGCTCGCCGGCCAGCCGACCGGGTACCTCGCCCACAAGGGCGTACTCGACGCGAAGAACGGCTATCTCTACCTCGCCTACAGCGACAAGGGCGGTCCGTACGACGGCGGCAAGGGCCGGCTGTGGCGGTACGCGACGGCGACCGGTACCTGGACGGACATCAGCCCGGTCGCGGAGGCCGACACCTACTACGGTTTCTCCGGGCTGACGGTCGACCGGCAGCACCCCGGCACGGTGATGGCCACGGCCTACAGCTCCTGGTGGCCGGACACCCAGATCTTCCGCTCCACGGACAGCGGGGCGACCTGGACGAAGGCCTGGGACTACACGTCGTACCCGAACCGCTCGGACCGCTACACGATCGACGTCTCGTCCTCCCCCTGGCTGACCTTCGGCGCGAACCCGTCGCCGCCCGAACAGAGCCCGAAACTGGGGTGGATGACGGAGGCGCTGGAGATCGACCCGTTCGACTCGGACCGGATGATGTACGGGACGGGCGCGACGCTGTACGGCACCGGGAATCTGACGAAGTGGGACAGCGGCGGCCAGTTCACGGTCAAGCCGATGGTGCAGGGGCTGGAGGAGACCTCGGTCGACGATCTCGCCGCTCCCCCGTCCGGCGGGGCCCAGCTGTTCAGCGCGCTCGGTGACATCGGCGGCTTCCGCCACACCGACCTCACCAAGGTCCCCTCGATGATGTACACGTCCCCGACGTTCACGACGACCACGAGTCTGGACTTCGCCGAGTCGAACCCGAACACGGTGGTCCGGGCGGGCAATCTGGACTCCGGCCCGCACATCGCGTTCTCGACGGACAACGGGGCCGACTGGTTCGCGGGGACGGACCCTTCGGGGGTGAGCGGCGGCGGCACGGTGGCGGCCGCCGCCGACGGGAGCCGGTTCGTGTGGAGCCCGGCCGGTACCGGCGTGCAGTACACGACGGGCTTCGGCTCGTCCTGGTCGGCGTCGAGCGGGATCCCGGCGGGCGCGACCGTCGAGGCCGACCGCGTCGATCCCAAGACCTTCTACGGCTTCAAGTCCGGGAAGTTCTACGTGAGTACGGACGGCGGGGCGACCTTCACGGCATCCGCCGCGACGGGGCTGCCGAGCGGTGACAGCGTGCGGTTCAAGGCGCTGCCGGGGACGAAGGGCGACGTGTGGCTGGCCGGCGGTGCGACGGACGGCGCGTACGGGCTGTGGCACTCCACCGACGGCGGCGCGACCTTCGCCAAGCTCGCGAACGTCGGCCAGGCCGACACCATCGGCTTCGGCAAGGCGGCGCCGGGAGCCTCGTACCAGACGCTCTACACCAGCGCGAAGATCGGCGGGGTACGCGGCATCTTCCGCTCCACGGACGGGGGTTCGACCTGGACGCGGATCAACGACGACGCCCACCAGTGGGGTTGGACGGGCGCGGCCATCACGGGTGACCCGCGCGTGTACGGCCGGGTGTACGTCTCGACGAACGGCCGGGGCGTGATCTACGGCGACACGTCCGACACCGGCGGAGGGGGAGGAGGCGGAGGCGGTACGGACCCGACCCCCTCCGGCGCCTGCTCGGTCGCCTACACCGTCACCAACCAGTGGACGGGCGGCTTCCAGGCGGACGTCCGCCTCACCAACACCGGCTCGACGGCGTGGAGCAGCTGGTCCCTCGGCTGGTCCTTCCCGAACGGGCAGACCGTCGGCCAGCTCTGGAACGCCGACTGGACCCAGTCCGGCGCGGCCGTGACAGCCAGGAACGTCAGCTGGAACGGCACGGTGGCCCCGGGCTCCTCGGTGTCCTTCGGCTTCACGGGCACCTGGACCGGCACCAACACCGAACCGACGGCCTTCGCCCTGGGCGGCCAGAGCTGCACGATCGCCTGACGGGCGTACGATCCGGAGATGCGCAGGGTGACCTGTTCGATGGGTGTCTCACTCGACGGATACATCGTCGGGCCGGACGGCGACTTCGGCTGGGCGGCGCCCGGCGATGAGGTGTTCCGCTTCGTCACCGACGAGATCCGGAAGGTCGGCGTCCACCTGTTGGGACGACGGCTGTACGAGACGATGCTGTACTGGGAGACCGCCGACCAGGATCCGTCGCTCGACGACTCGATGCTTGAGTGGGCCGCGCTCTGGAATGCGCTCCCGAAGGTGGTGTTCTCCACCACGCTGCCGGCGGTGCAGGGCAATGCCCGCCTGGCCTCCGGCAGCCTGGCGGAGGAGATCGAGCGGTTGCGGGCCGAGCCGGGAGAGGACGACATCGCGATCGGCGGCCCGACCCTCGCCGCCGAGGCGGCCGCGTCCGGTTTGATCGACGAGTACCGGATCAGGGTCCACCCGGTACTCGTCGGCGGCGGCATTCCGTTCTTTCCCCGGAGCGGGCGCCGGGTGGATCTCGAACTCGTCGAGACCCGCACCTTCGGCTCGCGAGTCGTCTGGCTCCGCTACCGCGTGACCGGCCCCCTTGACTCTCAGGTCGCTTGAGATCCCATAGTGGCGGCTGTGAACGAGCTCTACTCCATCGGGGGCGTCGCCCGCCGCACTGGCCTGAGCGTAAGCGCGATCAGGTTCTACGCCGACGAGGGCGTCGTCACGCCCACCAGCCTCACCGAGGGCGGCTTCCGGCGGTACGACGTACCCGCCATCGCCCGGCTCGAACTCGTGCGCACCCTGCGTGACCTGGGTGCCGGCCTGGACGACATCCGCCGGGTGCTGGCCGCGGACACCACTCTGCACGACCTGGCCGTCACGCATCTGCGGCTGGTCGAGGACCAGTTGCGGCAGTTCCGGGCGCGCCGTGCCGTGCTGCGGACCATCGTGCGGCAACGCACCACGACAGAGCAGGTGAGCCTGATGCGCAAGCTCGTGTCGATGTCCGACGAC
>NZ_JAGXJL010000440.1:0-239 GCF_019091475.1 Streptomyces sp. GbtcB6
CGGCGCGGGCGATGCCGAGTTCGGAGGCGAAGAGGCTGAATGGCGGGAGGCCGGGCAGTGCTGCCACGGCCAGTCCGGACGCCCCGCCCAGCCAGGGCACTTGGGCGATCAGCCCGCGTACCCGTCCGGTCCGGCTGGTGCCCGTCAGCTGGAGCAACCGGCCGGAGGCGCAGAATGCGGCCGACTTGGCGAGCCCGTGGCCGGCGATGTGCAGCAGGGCGGCGGACAGGGCGAGCGGG
>NZ_JAGXJL010000441.1:0-239 GCF_019091475.1 Streptomyces sp. GbtcB6
GACGGCAACCCCGCGTGCTGCCGCGGGTCGTGGTGCGGGGTGACGCCCTGCGCCGGGTAGGACTCGGCCACCGTGCACGGCTGCAGGGAGGACGGCACACGGGGCAGGGCGCCCGGGCCGAGGTCCTTCTCCAGATGACGCAGCAGGGCGTCGCGGCCCCGCTCGTGGTGCAGGACCCGGCCGGAGACGAGGGTCCGGCTGGCGGTTCCGTCCGGGCCGATGCGGGGCAGCCGTCCGAT
>NZ_JAGXJL010000442.1:0-239 GCF_019091475.1 Streptomyces sp. GbtcB6
GCGCCCGGATGACCACGGCGACGGCGGTGAGGATCCGCGCCCTGTCCATCGACTCGGTCCCGCCGAGAGCGGATCGGGTGAGCAGCACGGCCGCGCAGGCAAGGACGAGCAGCGGCAGAACAGCGGAGGCGGCGGTGAGCGGAAGGGCCGCCATCAGGAGCCCTTCGGAGGATCGGGGCGGTGTGGAAGACGCCAACGACTGCATTTCGGGTGAACCGGCGCAGGCCGGGGACGATTTA
>NZ_JAGXJL010000443.1:0-239 GCF_019091475.1 Streptomyces sp. GbtcB6
CAGCTTGACCAGCCGGGCCGCGGCGTCCTGCCGTACCGCCAGCACGGCGACGTTCTCCCGCCGCACCTCCTGCAGCGCCCGCGCCCCCCGGTCGTACACCGTGGTGGCGGGACGGCCGCCGCCCGGTGCCGAACTCCCCTGCGTGGGAACCCAGCACGTCAGCGGGTCCGACACGACGTCCTCCCGGTGCCTCGTCAGTGGCCGGGTGATCCGCGCCAGGTCGTCGCCCGCCGGGTGCT
>NZ_JAGXJL010000444.1:0-238 GCF_019091475.1 Streptomyces sp. GbtcB6
CAGGCGTAGGCGCGTGTCGGAAGGAGCCCGGGGATCAGGAGCGGCGCGTACCGCCTGATCGCCGTGGCTTGGGCCTCTGTGTCCGCCACGTCCGCGAAGTGTGCCACAAACTTCGACTTGGCCGCCGCCCCGCAGTTCCGCATGAAGAAGCCCTCCGTCTCCAGAACTTCGTCCAGCTTCCGTGCGTACACCGGCTGCATCCGCCGATTCCCCGCCTCCAACTGCCCGATGAACGACC
>NZ_JAGXJL010000445.1:0-238 GCF_019091475.1 Streptomyces sp. GbtcB6
CTGCCCCGGCTGCACGCCCTGGTCCACCGGGGCCGGGAGAACGGCAAGCTGGTGCGGGAGCTCGGGGCCTGGCAGATCGGGGAGTACGAGCCCGAGGTGCGGGGGCTCGCCGCCATACACGTCGGGACGACCGGGGTGTGCGTCTTCGTGGGGGTCGCCCGGCAGCTCGGGGAGGCCACGGGGGCGGAGGTCCGGTACGGCGCCCGGGTGGTCCGCGTGGACCGGCGGCCGGGGCGGG
>NZ_JAGXJL010000446.1:0-238 GCF_019091475.1 Streptomyces sp. GbtcB6
CAATAACTTTATTGATTAGGTTGTTAAATTCGTGAGCTATCTCATATTCCCATTCCTTTAAAACATCAATCCCACCCATCAATCCGGACACTTTATTTATTCAAATCCCACCAAGTTCTTTCTCAATGATGCACAATGAATAGGAGGTTACCTCATCCATCTAGCCGCCTCACGAGAGTATTACACATCAAGAGAATTCACAATAATATTTGGTTTTAATATCCTCTACTTTAAGTTT
>NZ_JAGXJL010000447.1:0-238 GCF_019091475.1 Streptomyces sp. GbtcB6
GTTCGAGTCGTAGTCTGAGTTTGCGTTCGGGTCCGGATTTGAGTCTAGGTCCAGATCAGGCTCCGGGTGTGGGTTTCCATCCTGGGACTTTGTCTAGGTTGGTCCGAGTACCAAGTTCCAATCGAGATCTAAGTCTGGATTTAGTTCTGGGTCTAAGTCCTTGGCTCTGATCCTGGTCTGGGTTCGAGTTTGGGTCCCCAGTGCGGGTCCAAGTTTTGTTCTGGGTTAGGATCTCGGT
>NZ_JAGXJL010000448.1:0-238 GCF_019091475.1 Streptomyces sp. GbtcB6
CGGTCCAGCTGGTCTCCTCCCTCCAGGCCGACTCGCTCACGCCGTACACGGGCTCCGCCTCGGGTCCCCTCACCCGGCTGACCGTCGGGCCCGCCACCGGCGCCTACGACGCGACGGCGGCCGACCTGGACGGCGACGGCGCCCGCGACCTCGTGGTGGCGGACAGCACGGGCGGCCGGGTCGATGTGTTCCGGGGAATTCAAGGGTGACTACCAGGAGCTGGTCGACGAGATCTCGG
>NZ_JAGXJL010000449.1:0-238 GCF_019091475.1 Streptomyces sp. GbtcB6
TCGCGACCAATGGCGAAGAGCAGCTGGTGGTGGCCGAGCCGCTGGACGCCAAGGCGCTCGGCGAGGGCTGGGAGACCACGGGCCAGACCTACACCGGCGCCGAAATGGAGCGCTGGACCTATCAACGTCCGTTCGTGCTCGTGGAGTTCCCGGAACCGGCGCACTACGTCGTGAGCGCGGAGTACGTCACGACCGAGGACGGTACGGGCCTGGTCCTCCAGTCCCCCGCCTTCGGCGG
>NZ_JAGXJL010000048.1:0-59542 GCF_019091475.1 Streptomyces sp. GbtcB6
CCTCGAACAGTCCGGCCTTGCTGCCGAAGGCAGCGTAGAGGCTAGAGGTGGAAAGCCCGAGGGCCGCGGTCAAGGTGCGGGTCGAGGTGCCGGAGTAGCCGCGTCGCCAGAAGAGGCGAGCGGCGTCAAGGACCGCACGGTCGCGGTCGAAGGCTCGGGGGCGTCCACGGTTGCGTTCGGTCACGCTTGCATTGTAGATCGTTCGCTCCATAATAGATTTATGGAGCGAACGATTCAGAAGAAGCTTGCAGTCAGCGGGGGCAGCTGGGTCATGGTCGATGTGTACGGGGAGCCGGATGCCCCGGGCCTCGTCGTCGTCCCGGGCGTGATGAGCGATGCGCATACGTGGCGCCACGTTGCGGGCGCCATCGACGCTTGGCCCTCAGTGGTAGTCGTAAACCGTCGGGGACGTGCCTCCTCAGGGCCGTTGACCAATTCCTACTCGCTGCGGACAGAAGTTGGGGACCTCTGCGTGGTCCTTGACGAGTTCGACAACGCGAGGGCCCTCTTCGGCTGGAGCTACGGCGGCTTGATCAGTTTGATGGCCGCCAACGATCGCCCGATTCCCCAGGTGATCGCCTACGAGCCGGTGATGCAGCCATTCGGACGCCATGCACTGCCGGACCTGAAGAACGCGGCGGAGACGGCGGACTGGGATCGCTGCGTCGAGATCGTCAATCGGCAGATCTCCGGCTTCTCCGCTGCGCATGTCGAGGATCTCCGGGCCGATCGGCACGGTTGGGCGATCTTGCGCCGCTTGAGCGGACCGCTGTACGCCGAACTCGGCGCGCTCAACACGACACCGCCTCCGGAGGTGACGGCGCGACAGGCAGATCAAGTCGACCTGATCATCGGGCAAAGCAACCGCGGAACGGCCCCCTACGGAACGTCGTTCGACCACGTGCGGCAGCACGTCGCTCACGCCGGAGTCCACGAACTCCCCGGCCAGGGCCACCTGGCCCACATTCAGGCGCCGGCAGAGCTTGGCCACCTGCTCAACAGCCTCGCCGCCGTCTGATGGGCACCCATGCCAACGCGCCGCTCTCCATTGAGGGCCGCAGGCGACTCGTCGAGCGATGCGTGTCACGTCCGATCGCCCACGTTGCTGCGGAGATGGGCATCTCCAGGGCATGCGCGTCCAAGTGAGTCAACCGGTACCGTCGTCATGGTGAGCTCGGCCTGCACGACCGGTCCTCTACACCCCACCGTCAACCCTCAGCCATACCGGGCGAGGTAGTGGAGCGGATCGAGCCGATGCGCCGAAACCACAAGTGGTCCGCAGGACGTATCGCCTTCGAACTCAGCCAAACCGGGCCCGCTGTGAGCCGTCGCACCATCACCCGGCACCTCGCCCATCTCGGTCTGAGCAGGCGACGATTCATCGACCCCGACGGCTATACCACGCGGAAACCACGCACAATCACCGCTCGCCGGCCGGGACACATGGTGCACATCGACGTGAAGAAGGTCGGACGGATACCTGACGGCGGCGGATGGCGAGCCCACGGCCGAAACAGCGACCACTCCCGGGCAGTCAGCCGGAACAAGAAGAAGACCGGCCGTGGAGGGTACGTGTACCTACACTCCGCGATCGACGGGCACACCCGCCTCGCCTACACCGAGCCCTTGCCGGATGAGAAAGCCTCGACGGCGATCGCGTTCCTGCACCGAGCCAGGGCGTGGTTTGCCGCACACGGCATCACCCACATCGAACGGTTCGTCACCGACAATGGCGCCTGCTACCGCGCCGACGCATTCACCCGCGCCCTACTCGGCTCACGGCACCAACGGATCCGACCGTACACGCCCCGGCACAACGGGAAAGTGGAACGATACAAGCGGATCCTGTCAGAAGAGTTCCTGTACGCGCGCACCTGGACCTCCGAAACACAGCGAGCCCAGGCGCTGGCAGTGTGGAACATCCACTACAACTACCACCGACCCCACACCGCCCTCGGCGGACAACCACCCGCAGCAACACTCGGCCAGACCGTCACCAACGTCCTGGCCTCATACATCTAGGCTGACGCGGTGACTGATGAGCAGGAGCGGGTGCAGCCGTCGGGAGTGTGGGCCACAGCGGTCGGGGTGGCCAGGGTGCGGGCGCTGGAGACCGAGCGGGAGAACGCGCTGTTCCGCGACCCACTGGCACAGGCCTTCGCCACCGCCGGTGGCCTATGGCCCTCCTCGCCGCCGCTACCCGATGACGAGGCCGCGCGCCGCCGTCGACTGGCCGTGGCGTTCTCCATCGTCATCAGGACGAAGTTCCTCGACGACCTGTTGCAACAGGCCTCCGCGTCCGGGGTCCGGCAGGTCGTGCTGCTCGGCGCCGGCATGGACAGCCGGGCCTTCCGGATGGACTGGCCCGAAGGCACCCGACTGTTCGAGGTCGACACCGCCGCACCACTGGACTTCAAGGCTTCGGTGCTGCGCCAGCAGCGGGCCGTCGCACGCTGCGAGCGGGTCACCGTCGCGGTGGATCTGCGTGAGGACTGGCCAGGCGCACTGGCCGCGGCAGGGCACGACCCGACCGCGCCGACCGCGTGGATCGCCGAAGGACTGCTGATCTATCTGCCCGAGGACGCGGTGGAGCTGCTGCTGGCCCGGATCAGCGCGCAGTCGGCGGCAGGCAGTCGGATGGGGCTGACATTGGGCTCGCGCGGCGTGATCGAGCGCTTCGGCGCGGACGCCGTGCCGGGATCGGCGGCATCCATGTGGGTCTCGGAGATGCCCGACGACCCGGTGGGCTGGCTGGCCGGGCACGGCTGGGAAGCCGACAGCCACACACTGCGCGAGCGCGCTGCCGCCTACGGCCGCCCGATCAGCACCCCGCCGCAGCGCGAGGAGCGGCCCGGCGGACTGATCTCGGCGGTCCGCTGGTAAACGCCTCCCGGTGACCCAACTTCAGTGGCAATCAGGCAAGGCCACTGTCACAGGACCCAGTCCAGCCCCACCGAGAGGGGCGAATCCCACAGATTGATCACGCCTCGATACGCACCCTAGTGGAGAGAACCGAAGCGTCCGGGTTCCCGGACATCCCGCCGCCGCCCGCCACCCCGCCGCAGGCGTTCCGCGCGATCGACCTGCGTGTCGGCAAGCGGCTGTTGTGGGTCGGCGGGGCCGCGTACCCGCTGGAGAACATCGCCCGGGTGCACACGTACATGCTCACGCCGAGGCGCTGGCAGGCCACGAGGCTCTTCCTGAAGCGTCTCGGGATCATCCTGTCGGTGGCGTTCGCACTGACCATCCTCGGCGGCATCACCGGGATCGCCAGCCGGGACACGGCGAGCACGCTCATCATGTGGGTGTGGCTGAGCTCGACGGCCGCGCTGCTCCTCTGCACGGTGGAGTGGCTGCAGGTGCTGTCGGCGACGCCACTGTACGTCCTGGCCGTGGAGACGTCCGGCCCGCCCATGGCCGTGGTGACGAGCGCGGACCCGCGCCGGCTCGACCAGCTGGTGGGCTCCATCGTGCACGCGATCGAGCACCCGGAGACGGAGTTCCACGTCACGGTGGACCGTCTCATGGTCAACCCGAAGAACTACTACTTCGGCGACAACGTCAACACGGCGGTACGGGCAACGTGGGAGTGGATCACGCATGAGCGGCATGAGCGGCAACAACTTCTACTTCGGCGACAACGTGACCATGCACGGCGGCACCGGGAACACCGGCATTGCCAAGCACCAGACACCGGCCGGGCCGCCCCCCGTCGACCCCGCCCTCCAAGCCGCCGTCGAGGAACTTCGCCGACTGGTCGGGACGCTGCGTGAGCAGGTCCCGGCCGCGAGCGCGCAGGCCATCGACGGCTCCCTGCCGGCCCTCACCACGGACCCCGGCACCGCCCCGCAGGAGCGGCACCGCGCGCTGATGGCCGTAGCGGGAATCGCGGCGACGGTCGGCGCGGTGGGCCAGCCGACGCTGGAGGCGGTGAACCGGATCCTGGGGCTGCTCGGCGGCCAGTAGGCGGCCGAACAGCCCCCGACGGACAGTCCGCGACGCTGCGACAGGCCCGCCCGGCTGCGCAACGGTCCCAACCCCGCGCCTCCCTGCGTGAGGCCGCCGCCCAGGGCCATTCTGATGGCTCTTGGTCGGGCGCCTGGCGACCGGTCCGCCCGACGCCGGGCGTCCCGTGAGACGTCGACCGCCTCGTCAGGCCCACCCGCTCCGGCCCGAGGACGGCGCCAGGATTCGCCAGAAGCGCCCTGGACACACCGGCTGTCCAGGGATTTCGCAACCTCGGACGTGGCGATCACGGGCCTATCGCTCGACATCACCTCGCAGCGCCCTGCTGACGACAGTTGGCGGGCCCAGAGCGAGTCGGAGACGCCCGTGATCACCAGACGCTCCAGAGATGCCAGCCGCTGCGTGACGTTGTGCTTGCGCTGCAACGCCCGCTGCGACATGCCGCCTTGATGGTCACGGCGGATCGCTGTGCACAGATCGATCTTCGATTGCGACGTCTCCATAAGGCCCCCATCACCTCGAAACGACTCCCGCGCTGAGGCTCTGGTCCATTTCTTGTGGTGTGGCCACGCTGAGCGAAGGTTCGGACAGGCAGTGGGCCAACACCTCCCGCAGCGAGTACGGGCCTGTGGTGAGTAGCCGTACTCATGTGCAGAGCCCGTCACAGCCGCATGCTGACCTCATGTGGTTGACAGGCTGTCATGGGCGCCGGGGGTGAGTATGGAACGCGGAAGTGAACCGTCGACCGGTCAGCAGGTTGGGGTCAGCCTGGCTCTACTCATCCTCGACTTGATGGTCATTGCCTGGTTGGTGTTCCGCTATGGGATGACGGGCTGGGCCGACAGCTACGACCAGGGCAACTTGCCCCGTGCGCCCGAGATGGCGTGGCAGGGAATGTGGCTCCTGGTCGGCGGTGCGGTCGTCACCGGCGGCGGCCTCCTTGCCCTGCGGTGGCGCATTCCGGGCATCATGCAGTTGATTGTCCTGGGAGTCGGAGCAGGACTGCTCGCCGCCTTGGCTCCTTCTGACTAGGGTGCGTCCACCGACAGCCCCTCCCCGCCAGTGCGGCACCACGATCGCCCCGACCACCCGCACCGGCCGGCCGTCGGCCGTCGGCCCCAACGGCTACTCCGCGACCGGCTCCCCGTCCGAACCGGACATCTCCGCGACCACCTCGGCCACCGTCACCCGCGTCACCCGTGTCACCCGCAACCGGGATCACGCATCCCGATCTTCATCCAGGCGCACCGTCAACTCCGCGATCTGGAACTCGAATTCCTCGACCCGCACCCGGGCCCCAGCCTCCCGCGCCTCCAACTCCTCGATCAACGACACCATCGACACCGCCTCCTCCACCGTCACGGTAGGAGGACAGCGATCCGACAACAGCCCCGATCAACAAATCGGCAGCTCAGCACTTCCGCGCAGGAGAGCTGTACTTATCCTCGTTCGAGGCGCTGACATGGCGCCCTGCCGACAGTTGGCACTCAACGGACCGAGGAAGCGTGAGGCAATGACCAGCCGACTCATCGCACTCTCCTTCGACGCGCACCAGCCGGACCGCCTGGCGCATTTCTGGTCAGGGGTCCTGCGCTTGGAGAGAGCCGACGATTCCTACAACGGCGTCGCCCTGATGTCCGGTAATGACGCCGGATACCGCCTCGGCTTCCGTCTCACCCAGGCGCAGAAGGTCGCCCAGAACCGGCTGCACTTCGACCTGACCAGCTCCTCCCTGGAGGACCAACGGGAGACTGTGGCCCGAGCGCTCGACCTCGGCGCGCGGCACGCCGACGTCGGCCAGGGACCGGACGCGTCCCACGTGGTGCTCGCCGACCCCGAGGGCAACGAGTTCTGTGTCATCGAGCCGGGCAACGGTTTCCTCGCCGGATGTGGCTCCATCGGAGCGCTCGCCTGCGATGGTTCGCAGGCCGTGGGCTACTTCTGGAGCAAGGCGCTGGGCTGGCCGCTGGTCTGGGACCAGGACGAGGAGACCGCCATCCAGTCGCCGAACGGCGGTACGAAGATCACGTGGGGCGGTCCGCCATTGATGCCGGACCCCGGCAAGGACCTGCACTTCGACCTCGCACCGGACGGCGATCAGCAGGCGGAGGTCGAACGCCTGCTCTCCCTCGGCGCGAAGCGTCTCGACTCAGCCCACGGCGAGGACGGCGCGGTGCTGCTGGCCGACCCCGACGGCAACGAGTTCCGCGTGCTCACGCACGAGTGAAGCCGGAACCCCTGGGAGCCGCGGTCGGCGGTTGCTGCGGCGGGGAACGCAGTAGAGATTCGAACAGGTTCCCCACCAACAAACCGGCAGCTCAACGCGTCCCGCGAGGAGAGCCACCCCCATCGCCGTGCGCGACGAGCGCGCCGACCACCGCCTGGAGGTCCTCGACGGGCATCTCTCCGGTGGTGCCCCGGCCAAGCCCAGGGGTTCGGCGGCGGCGTCCCCTCCCCCAACCTCGCCCGGGGCACGGCCGCGAGTGGGGGCGTCGGGGTGGGATCGGAGCCGTCCTCGACCTCCTCAGTGGAGGCTCTGTCCGCGGCGGGCCGGGCGATTCCGTCGGCCAGGGCGCGCAGGTGGGCCCGGACGGCCCCGGACGGCCTTCTCCTGGTCGCCGACGAGGACGGCATCGGTGCGACACACGGTGGTCTGTCCTGACAAAAGTCCTTACCTGACCCTTGACTGGTCTGGACCAATCACGCTTTGCTGCTGGGGTCACCACTCGCCCCCTACCTCTGGAGTGGCACATGAGCGCAACCATGCCCGGCGGACTTCGCAGACCCATATATGGCAGGTGCATGACAGCGCTGCTGGCCGTCCTGGCCAGCCTCCTCGGCACGTTCACCGTCCTCGGCGCCGCGAGCCCCGCGGCGGCGGCGGACTGCGCCGCGGCCTGGAGCTCCGCCGCGGTCTACACCGGCGGCATGACCGCCTCCTACAACGGCGACAACTGGCAGGCCAAGTGGTGGACACAGGGCGAGACGCCCGGCGTCGCCGCAGTCTGGGCCGACCAAGGAGCCTGCGGTGGCTCCAGCGGAGGAGGCACCGGCGGCAGCTGCAACTACCCCGCCTGGGTGGCCGGACAGTCCTATGCGACCGGCGCCATCGTGAAGTACACCCCCAATGGCCAGTACTACATCGCCACCCACGACAACCCCGGATACGACCCCACCATCAGCACCTGGTACTGGTCCCCCTACAGCTGCACCGGAGGCTCCGGTGGAGGAGGCACGGGCGGCGGCACCGGCGGATTCGTGGTCAGCGAAGCCCAGTTCAACCAGATGTTCCCGAACCGGAACTCCTTCTACACCTACAGCGGCCTGACGGCCGCGCTCAGCGCCTACCCCGGCTTCGCCACCACCGGCAGCACCACCGTGCAGAAGCAGGAGGCCGCGGCGTTCCTGGCCAACGTCGACCACGAGACCGGCGGCCTCGTCTACATCAACGAGGTCGACCAGTCCGGGAACTACTGCGCGAGTGAGCCCTACGGCTGCCCCGCCGGGACCTACGCCTACTACGGGCGCGGCCCGATGCAGCTCAGCTGGAACTTCAACTACAAGGCCGCCGGCGACGCCCTCGGCGTCGACCTGCTGGACAACCCCGGCCTGGTTGCCTCCGACTCGGCGATCTCCTGGAAGACCGGCCTGTGGTACTGGAACACCCAGACCGGCCCCGGCACGATGACCGGACACAACGCCATGGTCAACGGCGCGGGCTTCGGCGAGACCATCCGCAGCATCAACGGCAGCATCGAGTGCAACGGCGGCAACACCGCCGAGATGCAGGACCGCGTCAACGACTACCTCTCCTTCACCTCCATCCTCGGCGTCCCCGCAGGCTCCAACCTCACCTGCTGACCGCCAGCCATCCGCCCCGCCCCGCCCCGCCTGGTAGAGCGAACGACCTCTGCTGGATATACGACGCATAAGCCGTGAATCCTGCCACGACCAGCGCGCACAGCGGCCGCACCCACGCCTCGGCATCGAGGGCCCGGCGAGCGATCTGACGCTCGCCGGGCCCTTCACGCGGGAAATCCCGGGAAATCGAGAGAACTCGAGGGAGCTCCTGACGGTGCGCCAGAACATATGCCCAGGTCAGCGGCAGTGCAGGTCAGGCCCAGGATGCCACGGGAACGAACGAACTGTCCTGCCGGGAACTGTTGCGATTTTGCTCCGACATGCACAAAGACTGCGGTCGCGAAAACCCAACGACGACCCGAGTCGATCTAGGCAAGGTCGGCCAGGACGGCCTGGACCTGTGCATCGACGACTGCAGTCCCAGCCGCATGCCGGGGGTCCTTCTCCTATGAGGTGGCTTTCCAGGCCCCGGTTCGCCCCCTGTGACACCGCGGGCTTCGTCAGCCACCTCGTGCCGCGCCTGCCAGCCGGTGAAGCAAGCCGGTAAACGGCACCTCGATCGGGATACAGACCCAGATGTGCGACAGGTCCGGCCCACCTCACCCCCGGGGCCGACACCCTTGCCCGAGTCGGCAGTACTCACCTAGCCTGAGTTTGTGCCGCTGATAAACAAAACCCGGACGCACAACGCCGTGCCCGGCAACACCCTCACCCGGCTCCGCATCGCCCTGACCGTCTTCTTCGCCATGGACGGCTTCGTCTTCGCCGGATGGGTCGTCCGCATCCCGGCCATCAAGGAACAGACCGGCGCCTCGGCCAGCGCCCTGGGACTCGCCCTGCTCGGCGTCTCGGCCGGAGCCGTCATCACGATGATGTTCACCGGACGGCTGTGCCGCCGCTACGGCGCCCACCCCGTGACCGTCGTCTGCGCCGTCCTGCTCTCCCTCAGCATCGCCCTGCCCCCGCTCACCCACTCGGTCCTGGCCCTCGGCGCCGTACTGCTCGTCTTCGGCAGCGCCTACGGCGGCATCAACGTGGCGTTCAACAGCGCCGCGGTCGACCTGGTACGAGCCCTCCGCCGCCCGGTCATGCCCAGTTTCCACGCCGCTTTCAGCCTGGGCGGCATGATCGGCGCCGGCCTGGGTTCGCTGATCGCCGGAGTACTGTCCCCCACCCAACACCTGCTCTGCCTCACCGCGATCGGCCTGCTGGTCACCCTCCTGGCGGGCCGCACTCTCCTCCGCACTCCCCCTCCCGGCACGCCCGAGGACAACGCACCGCAGGCGGCGTCCGCACCGCACCGCCCGGCACCCCGCACCCGTCTGCTCGTCGTCACGTTCGGTCTGATCGCCCTGTGCACGGCCTACGGCGAGGGGGCCATGGCCGACTGGAGCGCCCTGCACCTGGAGCAGGACCTCGGCGCCGCTCCCGGCGCGGCCGCCATCGGCTACTCCTGCTTCGCCCTCGCCATGACCGTCGGCCGCCTCAGCGGCACCAGACTGCTCGAGGTCCTGGGACAGACACGGACCCTGGTGTTCGGCGGCACGACCGCCGCGATCGGCATGCTGCTCGGCGCACTCGCCCCGGCCCTGTGGGCGGCCCTCCTCGGATTCGCGATCACCGGACTCGGCCTCGCCAACCTCTTCCCCGTCGCCGTGGAGCGCGCGGGCAGGCTGGCCGGCCCCGAAGGAGTCGCCATCGCCTCCACCTTCGGCTACGGCGGCATGCTCCTGGGGCCGCCCGCCATCGGTTTCATGGCGGACTGGATCTCGCTGCCCACCGCCCTCACCACCGTCGCCGCCCTCGCCGCCACCGCCGCGGCCATCGCACTCCTGACCCGGCGCACGGCAGGGCACTGACCGACGTCTCCGCCCGATCCGTCGTGTCGCCTCAGTCCAGCAGCCCCGGCTCCCGTACCGACTCCAGAACCCCGGCGAGTCTCGCCGTGTCGGCTGCCGTCCATCCAGGTGGACTCGTGATCTCGGCCCACGCGCTCGTCGGCAGGGTCCCGTACCGGTGGCCGAATCCGTCCGGCACGCTGTCGGCGCCGGCCAGGTCGCACGCCACCTGCCAGAACGTCAGCAGCGGATACCACTGCATCGCCGGTGAGACGTCCCGGGCCCGCGGCCGGTCCAGCCAGTCCGGCTTGCGGAAGGCGAGGCCGGGCGACCACCAGACGACCGGGTCGGAGCCGTTCTGGAGGTAGACCGCGCGGGGCTCGCCCCAGGGCGCGGCCGGGATGCCGTAGTCGGCCGGCACCTGCGCGAAGCGCACATGCGCCCCGTCGTCGACCACCGGCCGCCATTCGGGGCTGCCCGGCTGCCGTTGAGCGGTGACCGTCTTCCACAGCGGGTTGTCGTAGGTCGGCCCGACGAACAGCGCGCCCCCGGTCTCCGCGACGAGCGTGGACAGGGAGCCGTTCATGGCGGACTCCATGGAGAAGGAGCCGAGGCTCTCCCCGTAGACGAGGAGTCGGGGACGGGAGCCGGCGGGGAGCGTTCGCCACTTGGCGTAGACGGCGTCGAAGAGGGCACGTCCGGTGTCGGCGGCCTCGTCCTCGGTGAGCGCGGAGACCCAGCTGGGGAGGTAGGAGTACTGCATGGCGACCTGCGCGGTGTCGCCGCCCCACATGTACTCCAGGGGCTTGCTGCCCTGGTCGTTGATCCAGCCGGTGCCGGTGGTGCCCATGACGGCGAGGATGCTGCGGGAGAAGCCGCCGGTGCGTTCGAGTTCGCGTACGGCGAGGGCTGCGCGTTCGTCGAGGCTGTCGGCGGAGCGCAGGCCGACGTAGACCCGTACCGGATCCTCGGCCGGGCGGCCGGTGAAGGCCGCGATGTCGGTGCGGGGTGTGGCCGTGCCGACGAAGTCGCGGCCCTTTGCGCCCAGCGTGTCCCAGGGTGCGGCGGACTCCGGGCTGCCGGAAAGGGTGGGCAGGCCGGGCTGGTGGACGCCCTCGGTGGTGCCCTGGTCGGCGAGGGACGCGGCGCTCTCGATCGCGTCCAGTGCCGCGCGCAGCAGGAAGCCCTGGACGACTCCGACGATCACGAACGCGGCGAGGGCGACCCCAGTGGCGTACGCGACGGGGCGTGGCAGGTGGGCGCCGAACGCGCGGGCGGCGAGGCGGGTGCCGAGCCGTACCGTACGGCCGGCCAGGAGCAGCAGCGTCCCGACGAACGCGGCCACCACCGGGACGAGCGCCCACTGCCACCAGACGATGTGCGGGGGCAGGGTGACCGCCCGGCGGACCTGGCCCTCCCAGCGGACGCTCCAGGCGGTGGCGGTGACCACCGCGGCGGCGCCGAGCACGCCCCGGGCGGCCCAGAGGGTACGGCGGGCCCGCGGGCGGATGCGGGCGCCGGCCCAGCGGAGCAGCAGCCGGGCGAGGGTCTCCACGACCGCACCGACGGCGTAGCCGACGGCCGCCGAGACGCCGGCCGCGAGTCCCTGGAGCCACCAGGCCCGTGGGAGCAGGGACGGGGTGAGGGACAGGCAGTAGCACAGGACCGCCACCCCGGTCCCGCCCCAGCACGGCCGCCGCCGGACCACCCGGTCGGGCCCCGCATACCGGCGCATCCGCTCCGCCGTCCGCCGGGTCCATTCCTTCGTACGATTCAGAGCCCTGCCCGCACCACTCACTTGGCCACCTCGGAACCACGATCGGCCACCGCACCGGCCGCCGCATCCGGAAGATCCTTCAGGGCCGCACTCCGTCCGGGAAAAGGTGCGAAGCCTCGCGGGGTATCCCATCGTGGTGGACATGGCCGAGGCCCGGACGACCGAGAACCCCTGCTCCACACCGCCTGCGGCCGGGCTGAGGCCGCCCACGCGGACCGCGCTGGTGGCCGGCTCGACGGCCGGTGCCGGGGTGTTCGCCTTCCACGGGCCGGATCCGGGCGTGGCCGTCCGCCACGACCGCACCATCCGGACCAACACCCTCCTTCGGAAGCCGGGCATCGAGGTCGTCACCGTCGTCGGCGCCGAACCGGGCCGGGGACGCGACGGCGGGCGGTGCACGTGCTGCCCGCCGCCGCGCGCCCTGGTCGGGTTCTGACACCCCGCCCGGCATGCCGCTCCCCCGGCTCCCCACCCGTACCGCCGTGGCGGCGGTGGTGGCCGTCCTGGTGCCGGCGAATCTGCTGGACAACCGTTGGGCCGGGTCCTGGATCCTGCTCACCGCGGTCGTCGCCTCGGCCGTTCTGGTGGGGCTGCTGTTCTGGGCCGGGGGCAGCTGGTCGGAGCTGGGGCTGGGCCGGAACACCCTTGCGGACGGGGTGCGTTGGGCGGCGGCCCTGATCGGGATCGTCGCGGCGGTCTATCTGTGCGCGGCCCTGCTGCCGGTCACCCGCGGGCTGTTCGCGGACCAGCGTACGGACGCGCTGAGCGGCTCGGAGATCGCCTTCAAGGCGCTGGTCGCGGTACCCGTGGGGACGGTGCTGCTGGAGGAGACGGCCTTCCGCGGGGTGCTGTTCGCGCTGCTGTGCCGCCTGCGCACGGCCACGACGGCGGCCGTCCTCTCCTCCGTGCTCTTCGGCCTCTGGCACATCCTGCCCTCGCTGAACCTCAACAAGGACAAGCCGACGCTGGGTTCGCTCTTCGGGCACTCGGTCGCCGGGGCGGTCCTGGTGGACGTCGGCGCCGTGCTGTTCACGGCCGTGGCGGGCTGTCTGCTGTGCTGGCTGCGTGATCGCAGCGGCTCCCTGCTGGCGCCGATGGCCCTGCACTGGGCGGTCAACGCCCTGGGGTACGCGGTGGGGTTCCTGCTGCGCTAGCTCCGGGATCGGCGGCGCATCCGGCAGACTCGCGGCATGGAGACTGCCGAGTTCCTCGAGATCCTCGACCGGGAGGGCCGGTTGCTGGCCGCGGCCGCCGAGGAGGCGGGGCTCGACGCCCCGGTGCCCGCCTGCCCTGACTGGCAGGTGCGCGACCTGCTGCGGCACACCGGTGTCATCCACCGGTGGGCCGCCGGTGTCGTCGCCGACGCCGAAACCTCGCCCCGCGCCATCCCGGACCCGCCGGACATCGACGGCACCGAGCTGACCGCCTGGTACCGGGAGGGCCACCGCCGGCTCGTCGACACCCTGGGCGGCGCACCGCAGGACATGACGTGCTGGACCTTCCACCCCGCCCCGGTCTCCTCACCGCTGGCCTTCTGGCTCCGCCGGCAGGCCCATGAGACGACCGTCCACCGGTACGACGCCGAGGCCGCACGGGGCGGCCCGGCGTCCCCGGTCGGCACGGACTTCGCGGTGGACGGCATCGACGAACTGCTGCGCGGCTTCCACGCCCGCGCACGCAGCCGGGTCCGCAGCGAGCACCCGCGGGTGCTGCGGGTGCGCACGGTGGACGCGGACGGGGCATGGACGGTACGGCTGTCGACACGACCGCCGGTCACGGAACTCGGCGCGCCCCATGGCGGCACACCCCATGGCGGCACACCCTATGACGGCGCACCCTATGGCTCGGCGGCCGAACTCTCCGGTCCCGCCGATCAGTTGTACCTGGCCCTGTGGAACCGGGTGCCGGTGCCGACGGTGACCGGCGACCCGGAAGTGGCCGGCCTGTGGCTGACGAACTCCGGTATCTGACCGCCTGGTTCAGCAACTGCCCGGCGCTCCGCGGCGACCGGCCGGGCTCAGCCGGATTCGGCGGCCAGCATCCGGGTGAGCACCGCGCGCTGCACCGGCAGCACCTCGCCGTGCAGCGCGCGCCCCTTGCCGGTGAGCGCCACCCGCACGCCCCGCCGGTCCTCCGGGCACATGGCCCGCTCGACCAGGCCGTCCTTCTCCAGGCGGGCGATCAGCCGGGACAGCGCGCTCTGGCTGAGATGCACCCGCTCGGCGATCTCCTGCACACGGAAGCTGCAGGCGCCGTCCGCCGCCGGACCGTCGGAGAGCAGGTCGAGGACCTCGAAGTCACTGGCGCACAGGCCGTGGCCGTGCAGGACACGGTCGAGCTCGCACTGGGTGCGGGCGTGCAGGGCCAGGATGCCCCGCCATTGCTCCACGAGCGCCCGCTCGGGCTTCGTCGCCGCCATCCCGGCACCGTAGCAGAGAAACCAGATTGTTGCATCGTAATTAAATGCGTTTGCATTCGATGCATGTGCATGTAGTGTCTGGGGTCATGACCTCTCCGCTCACCGCCCCCGCTTCCGAGGGACGCTGGACCCCCCGGCTCTGGGGCACGCTGCTGGTGCTCTGCGCCGCCATGTTCCTGGACGCGCTGGATGTGTCGATGGTCGGCGTCGCCCTGCCGTCGATCGGCTCCGACCTGCACCTCTCCACCTCGACGCTGCAATGGATCGTCAGCGGCTACATCCTGGGATACGGCGGCCTGCTCCTGCTCGGCGGCCGCACCGCCGACCTCCTCGGCCGACGCCAGGTGTTCCTCGTCGCCCTCGGCATCTTCGCGCTCGCCTCGCTCCTCGGCGGCCTGGTCGACTCGGGCCCGCTGCTGATCGCCAGCCGCTTCATCAAGGGACTCAGCGCGGCCTTCACCGCGCCGGCCGGGCTCTCGATCATCACGACCACCTTCCCGGAGGGCCCGCTGCGCAACCGCGCCCTCTCCATCTACACCACCTGCGCGGCCACCGGCTTCTCCATGGGCCTGGTGCTGTCCGGCCTGCTCACCGAGGCGAGCTGGCGCTTCACCATGCTGCTGCCCGCCCCCATCGCCCTGATCGCGCTCATCGCCGGCCTCCGGCTGCTGCCGCGCAGCTCCCGCGAACGCGACCACAACGGCTACGACATCCCCGGCGCGATCCTCGGCACCGCCTCCATGCTGCTCCTGGTCTTCACCGTCGTGGAGGCCCCGCAGGTCGGCTGGGCGTCGGCCCGCACCCTGCTCTCCTTCCTCGCGGTCGCCGTCCTGCTCACCGTCTTCGTCCAGGTCGAACGCCGCTCCCCCGGCCCGCTCATCCGCCTCGGCGTGCTGCGCTCGGGCAACCAGGTCCGCGCCCAGCTCGGCGCGATCGCCTTCTTCGGCTCGTACGTCGGCTTCCAGTTCCTCACCACCCTGTACATGCAGTCCGTGCTCGGCTGGTCGGCGCTGCACACCGCCCTGGCCTTCCTGCCGGCGGGCGCGCTGGTGGCGGTGTCGTCGACCAGGGTCGGAGCGGTCGTGGACCGCTTCGGCACCCCGCGGCTGATAGCGGCCGGCTTCGCGTTCATGGCCCTCGGATACGCCCTGTTCCTGCGCGTCGACCTGGACCCGGTCTACGCGGCGGTGATCCTGCCGTCGATGCTGCTGATCGGCGCGGCCTGCGCCCTGGTCTTCCCCTCCCTCAACATCCAGGCCACCAACGGCGTCGACGACCACGAGCAGGGCATGGTCTCCGGGCTCCTCAACACCTCGGTGCAGGTGGGCGGTGCGATCTTCCTGGCGATCGTCACGGCCGTGGTCACCGCGGGCGCGCCCGCCCACGCGACCCCGCAGGCGGTGCTCGACAGCTACCGTCCCGGATTCGTGGTGGTCACGGGTGTGGCCCTCGCCGGGCTGCTGATCACGCTCACGGGGCTGCGTGCCCCCCGTCCGCAGCAGACCGTCGTGATCGCCAAGTCCGCATCCCTGGAGGCGGAGCGCGTGTCCGCCCGCGACTGAACGGGGACGCGTCCGATGAACGGGCAGTCTCACAGCCGTGCGCCCGGCGGGGCCCGTTGCCCCGCCGGGCGCACGGCTGTGAGACTGCCGGGATGACGATGCACGGGGGACGGCGCGGTCAGGCCGAGCGGGACGCGATCACCGTCGAGATCGGATACGCGCTGTGCAGCGCGGTGTTCGCGGCCGTGGTCGGCTTCGGGGCGGTGGCCGGTCCGGCGCTGCTGTTCGACCTGCCCCGCGGCCTGGAACGCACTCTGCCCGTCGCGGGCGCGGTGCTCGCCGCCGTGCTGTTCGTCGTCCGGGTCGTCAGCGTGCTGGTCCGTTTCCAGCGCTCGGCTCAGCCCAGCCAGCCCGGCCGCACCAGCCCCGACTCATAGGCCAGGACGACCAGTTGGGCGCGGTCGCGGGCGCCCAGCTTGATCATGGTGCGGCTCACGTGGGTCTTGGCGGTGAGGGGGCTGACGACCAGGCGGCGGGCGATCTCCTCGTTGGACAGGCCGATGCCGACCAGGGCCATCACCTCCCGCTCCCGCTCGGTGAGCCGGGCGAGGTCGTCGGCGGCGGCCGGTTCCTTGGAACGGGCCGCGAACTCCGCGATCAGCCGGCGCGTCACCCCCGGCGACAGCAGCGCGTCCCCGGCCACCACCGCCCTGACCGCCCGCACGAGTTCGTCCGGCTCGGCGTCCTTGACCAGGAAGCCCGAGGCGCCGGAACGGATCGCCTCGAAGACGTACTCGTCGAGCTCGAAGGTCGTCAGCATGACCACCTTGACGTCCGTCAGCTCCGGCTCTCCGGTGAGCCGGCGGGTCGCGGCCAGGCCGTCCAGTCTCGGCATGCGGATGTCCATCAGGACGACGTCGGGGCGCAGTTCACGCACCTTGCGCAGCGCCTCCTCGCCATCCGCCGCCTCACCGGTCACCTCGATGTCCGGCTGCGCGTCGAGCAGCGCCCGGAAACCGGCCCGCACCAGCGACTGGTCGTCGGCGAGCAGCACCCGGATCATCGGTCCTCCCGGTCGTCCAAGGGCAGTACGGCCAGCACCCGGAAGCCGCCGTCGGCGCGCGGTCCCGCCTCGATCGTGCCACCCAGGGCGGCCGCCCGCTCCCGCATCCCGGCCAGCCCGTTCCCACTGCCGCCCGCGTCCGCCCCGGTCGCCGGACCGTCGTCGTCGATCCGCAACCGCAGCTCCCCTCCCCCGTGTTCGAGCCGCACGCGCGCATGCCGCGAACCCGAGTGGCGTACGACGTTGGTGAGGGCCTCCTGCACGATGCGGAAGGCGGCCAGGTCGGCGCCGGGCGGAAGGCTCGGCGGCTCCCCCGTCACGGCCACGGCGAGTCCGGCGCCCGCCGCCTGTTCCACCAGCTCCGGCAGCCGCCCGAGACCGGGCGCCGGCGCCCGCGGCGCGTGGCCCGGGGCGCGCAGGGTGTCGAGCACCTGACGCACCTCGCCGAGCGCCTCCTTGCTGGCCGCCTTGATGGTGGTGAGCGCGGCCCTGGCCTGCTCGGGGTCGGAGTCGAGAAGCGCGAGACCCATGCCCGCCTGGACGTTGATGACCGAGATGCTGTGCGCCAGGACGTCGTGCAACTCCCGGGCGATCCGCAGCCGTTCCTCGTCCGCGCGCCGCCGGGCCGCCTGGGCCCGGTCGGCCCGCTCGCGTGCCCACTGCTCGCGCCGCAGCCGGACCAGTTCGGCCACGGCGACGATGATCAGCACCCAGGTGGCGATGATCACCTCCTGGCCGAGGTTCGCACCTGTGTCGCCCGGCGGCGGCAGCCGGCGGTACAGCCAGAGCGAGATCAGCAGATGCCCGGCCCACAGCATCCCGAGCGCCGCCCAGGCGGCCCGGCGGCGCCCGGCGACGACGGCACTGAAGCAGGCCACGGCGACGGCCGCGAAGACCGGTCCGTACGGGTAGCCGGCACCGAGGTAGACCAGGGCGAGCGCGGCCGTGCCGAACGCCACGATCACCGGGTACCGGTGCCGCCACAGCAGCAGGGCGCAGGTGGCGAGGAGCAGCAGGCGGGCGTACGGGTCGAGGGGCTCGCGGTGAGGCTGCGCATGGGCGGCGAAGTTCGAGACCACCAGCACGAGGACGGTGAGCAGCACGGTGGAGCGCCACGGCGGGCGGGGGCGGTGGGTCCCGGCGCCGGCGCCGACACTGGTGCCGGCATCGGCATCGGCTCTGGTGCCGGTGGCCTCGGGGAGGTTCCACCACGGGGGTCCGTAGTGCCACCACTGCGCGGGGCCGCGCTCCCGTACCCGCCGTTCGTCCATGACCGCCACGCTAGACGCAGCCGGAGCGCGCGAGCGTCAGCCCGGCGAGGTGATCACGCGTACTCCCCGGGAAGTAGGCCGCCGGGCCTGGTCAGCGGCCGGGCGTCAGCTCCGCCGCCTCGGCGTCGAACAGCCGGTCCGGTTCGAAGCCCATGCCCGTGAAGTGACCGGCGAGTTCGAGGGAGAGCACTCCGTGCATCCGGGTCCAGAACGCCAGCGCCCGCCGTAGCACTCCCGGCGGCGCGGGGTGGCCGCCGGCCCAGTCACGGTGCTGGGAGAGGTGCGCGGTGAAACCGGCGGAGGCCGGCGCGGGCGCCTCGGGCTCGGCCGCCGCGCAGACGTCGAGCAGGGCCGCCATGATCTCCTGGGCGATTCCGGTGATGTCGTCGGGCGCCTGGTAGCCGGGGACCGGCGTGCCGTAGACGAGGAAGTACCGCTGGGGGTCGTCGAGCGCCCAGCGGCGCAGGGCGTGAGCCAGGCCGCCGATACCGGCCCCGGAGCCGGCGGCGGCACGGAAGGTGTCGGCCAGACTGCGGTAGGCGTCCCGGATCAGCTCGGTGATCAGCTCGTCGCGGCTGCCGAAGTAGCGGTAGAGGGCCGGGCCGCTCATGCCCAGTTCCTTGGCGATCGCGTTCAGGGACAGGCCCGACGCGCCTGCCTTGGCGATCTGCTCCCACGCGCGCGCCTTGATGTCCGCCCGCACCTGACTCCGGTACCGCTCGCGGGGGCTCACCGCGTCCGCGTCTGCGGCCATGGCCGTCACGCTCCTCTCTCGCTTCCGATGCCCGGGCGCCTCGGCTCGGCACGTCGTCGTCTCGGCACCTCAGGGCTCGATGGCTTCGGATTCTCATCTTTGTTTCAAGTTATCACTTTCGGCAGTGGATCTAACAGGAGCGATGGCTGCATCCAACGCGAGGGCTTGACACTCAGGCGAGCACCAGTCATGTTTGTTATAGCTTCTAACGCAAGCGAGAACCTATCTCGCTTGCGAGCACATCTACTCACCGTCCACACGCGGAGGCCGTCGTCATGGGAACTGCAGGAACCGCCGGAAACACCCAGCTCATCGAGGTCGTCCTGCCGGGCGTCGTGGAGCCGGAGGGCCTCCGCATCGAGCGCCGGGAGATCCCGGCCCCGGCGGCCGGTCAGATCGTCGTCCGCGTGGAGGCGACCGGTGTCTCCTTCGCGGAGCAGCAGATGCGCCGCGGCCGCTACTACGACCAGCCGCCCTTCCCCTTCGTCCCCGGCTACGACCTGGTCGGCACGGTGCTCACGGCCGGCGCGGGCGTCGAGCCCGGGCTCGTCGGCAAGCGGGTGGCGTCACTGGTGAAGGTCGGCGGCTGGGCCAGTCATGTCGTGCTCGACGCGGCCGACGCCGTGCAGGTGCCCGCCGGTGTCGGCGCGGCGGAGGCGGAGACGCTGGTAGTCAACGGCATCACGGCCTGGCAGATGCTGCACCGCAAGGCCAGGGTGCGCAACGGCGGCACGATCCTGGTGCACGGCGCCAACGGCGGCGTCGGCACGGTCCTCGTCCAGCTGGCGCGGGCGGCCGGCCTGCAGGTGATCGGCACGGCTTCCGCCCGTCACCACGACGCGCTGCGGGAGCTGGGCGTGACCCCCGTCGACTACCGCACCGAGGACGTCCCGGCCCGGGTCCGGGAACTGGCCCCCGGCGGTGTGGACGCCGTCTTCGACCACCTCGGCGGCCGCAGCGTCATCGATTCCTGGCGGCTCCTCGCCCCGAGCGGCACCCTCGTCGCCTACGGCAGCGCCACCACCCGGGACGACTCCGGCTCCAAGCAGCTCCCCGTGCTGAAGATCCTCGGCCGGGTGTGGCTGTGGAACACGCTGCCCAACGGCCGGCACGCCTACTTCTTCAACGTCTGGGAGGGCCGCGCCCTCGGCAAGGACCGCTTCCGGGCCCGGCTGAGCGCCGACCTCACCCAGGTGTTCCAGGCTCTCCAGCGCGGCGAGGTCACCGCGCGCATCGCCGCCCGGCTGCCCCTGACCCAGGCCGCCGAGGCTCTGCGGCTCGCCGAGTCGGGGACGGTCGCGGGGAAGGTCGTACTGGTCCCGGACAGCGACGACGAGGCGTCGTCCGACTCGGCACGATGACGACCGCCGGCTCATCAGCAGGCGCAGGCTCAGCGGGCCCACATTCAGCGGGCCCAGGTTCAACGGGCCCAGGTTCAGCGGGCTCCGGCTCGGCGGTCGCCGCCGCTCCCCGGGAACGCGAACGCGCCGTCGTCCGCGAAGGCCAGCCCGGCGAAGCGTTCGCCGATACGGCGGTGGGTGGCCGCGTCCGGATGGAGTCCGTCGGGCAGCGGGAGTTCGGCGGAGTCGGCTCCGCCGTAGAGGGCGCGGCCGTCGAGGTAGTGGAGGTGCGGGTCCTCGGCCGCGCGCTGGGCGACGACCCGGGACAGCTCGTCCCGGATGACGTTGAGGGTGAGCTTGCCGCTCGCGCGCTCGGCCGGGTCGCCCGCCGCCGTGAAGGCGAGCCGGCCCTCGCCGAGGGCGCTCAGGTCCATGGCGGTGGGGCCCGGCGTGTCCTCGTGCATCGGGCACAGGATCGGCGACACGACCAGCAGCGGAGTGGTGGGGTGCCCCTCGCGGACAGTGTCGAGGAAGCCGTGCACGGCGGGACCGAAGGCCCGCAGCCGCATCAGGTCGGTGTTGACGACGTTGATGCCGAGCTTGAGGCTGATCAGGTCGGCAGGGGTGTCCCGCACGGCGCGGGCGGTGAACGGGTCGAGCAGGGCGCTGCCGCCCAGCCCCAGGTTGACCAGCTCCACACCGGCGAGCGCGGCCGCGAGTGCGGGCCAGATGGCGGTGGGGCTCGCGGCGTCGGAGCCATGGCTGATGGAACTGCCGTGATGCAGCCAGACCCTGCGGCCGTGGTCGGGTGCGGCGGCGAGCGGGGCGTCGGTGCGCAGCGCGACCAGTTCGGTGGTCTCGTTGTGCGGCAGCCAGATCTCGACGACCTTCTCGCGCTCGGGCAGGCCGGTGAAGCGGAGGGTGCCTACCGGTCCGGGGCGCAGCTCCATGGTCCCGGCGCTCATGTCGACGACCTGCACCCGGCCGCCGAGCACAGTGCCCTGGCCGGCCAGGATGCCGTCGACGAGTAGGTCGTAGACGCCGTCCGGGCGAGGTGGCGCGCCGACGTAGAGGCGCTTGGTGGGCAGGGTGTCCAGTTCCACGGCGGTGGCGCGGGTGTGGAACACCAGCCGTACGCCGGAGGGCTGGGACTCGACCATGGCGAGCTGTGGGTCGGCGCACTGGGCGCGGGCCCGGGCCGGGAGCCGGTGCGGCAGGATGCCGTGCTCCGTGTGCTCCAGGTCGAGGGCACCGCGCAGGAGATCGGCGGTGATCGGAGTGGTGATCCCGATCCGGCGGGGGTGGGTGTTCATGGCCTCTGGGTTCCGTACGAAGAAAGAAAAAGGGGGGGTCAGGTCGGGGCGGGCCAGTTGCGCAGCAGTGCGTCGAGGGCATCGAGGACGCGGGTCCAGGACTGCTGACTGTCGGGGGCGCTGTGGCTGAAGCCGCCGCTCAGTTCCAGATCGACGAAGCCGTGGAAGACGCTGCCGAGCATCCGGACGGCATGGGTCTCGTCCGGTTCGGACAGGTCGTAGCCGCGCAGGATCGCCCGGGTCATCTGGGCGTGCCGCACGCCGGCGCTGCCTGCCGCCGTCTCCGGGTCGAGGCGCAGCCGGGCCGCCGCGTAGCGGCCGGGGTGGGCGCGGGCGTAGTCGCGGTAGACGTCGGCGAACGCGATGAGGGCGTCCTTGCCGGCCCGTCCGGCCAGCGCGTCGGCGGCCCGGTCGGCGAGCTCCTCCAGCGCCAGCAGCGCGATCCTCGTCTTCAGGTCCTGGGAGCTCTTGACGTGCGAGTACAGGCTCGCGACCTTCACGTCGAACCGTCTGGCCAGCGCCGAGACGGTCACCTGGTCGAAGCCGACCTCGTCGGCCAGCTCGGCTCCGGCCCGGACCAGTCGTTCCGTGCTCAGTCCCGCTCGCGCCACACCCGCTCCTCGCCTTCACCTCTCACCTGAACCGATTATGCATTTGCCTAAACCATTTAGGCAAATTAGCGTGCACCGCATGAGACAGCTGACCGAGCAAGAGATCCGTGCCGCGTTCGTGAACTGCACCAAGGGCGCGGCGAAACGCCTGAACATCCCTCACGACCTGGACGAACGACCATGGGCCGACCTGGACTACTTCGGCTGGCGCGACCCCCAGGCACCCGATCGCGCCTACCTGGTGGCCGAGCTGGACGACGGCCGCGCGCGGGCGGTGGCACTGCGCTGCCCGAGCCCCTCCTCCTGGCAGACCCGGCGCAGCATGTGCTCGATCTGCCTGACCACGCACACCGGAGGCGTCTCCCTGATGGTCGCCGCCAAGGCGGGGAAGGCCGGGCAGCAGGGCAACTCCGTGGGCGCCTACCTCTGCAGCGACCTCGCCTGCTCGCTGTACGTGCGGGGCAAGCGGGACGCGGGCGCGGGCGGGCGCATGCCGGAGTCGCTCACGCTGGAGGAGAAGATACGGCGGACCGTGACGAACCTCGCCGCCTTCCTGGACAAGGTCACGGCGTGAGCCGAGGCGACGGCGTCTCCGCCACCTCACCCGACGGGCTCCGCTAGGGGAAGACCAGCCCCACCCCATGGGCGAGCTGCGCGGCCGCGTGCCGGAAGAACCGCTCCCGCTCCTCCACGACCCCCTTGAACTGGCCGAACAGTTCGAACCCCACCAGCCCGAACAGCTGGGCCCAGGCCGCGGCCATGGCCACCGCCACCTCCGGCGGGAGGCCGGGCATCAGCTCGTCGGCCATCCGGCGGGCCTCGGGGGCGAGTTCGGCGGGTACGGGGGTACGGGCCAGACCACGCCGTTCGAACGCCTCGCGCAGGATCCCGATGAGGACGAGGGCCACCCGGGCCGCCGGCGGAATGGTCGTGTCCGGCGCCGAGTAGCCGGGCACCGGCGAGCCGTAGATCAGCGCGTACTCGTGGGGATGGGTCAGCGCCCAGCCGCGCACCGCCTCGCACACCACGACCCAGCGCTGCGCCGGGGCCGCGCCGGCGACAGCGACGTGGGCGGTCTCGGCGGCCTCACCGAGGGAGTCGTAGGCGTCGATGATCAGCGCGGTGAGCAGGTCGTCGCGGCTGGGGAAGTAGCGGTAGAGCGCGGAGGAGACCATGCCGAGTTCGCGCGCGACGGCCCGCAGCGACAGCTTGGCCGCACCCTCGGCCGCGAGCTGTCTGCGCGCCTCGTCCTTGATGGCCGTGGTGACTTCCATCCTGGCTCGCGCGCGGGCGCCCTGTGGGGTGGTCATGGGGAGCAGTTTGCCATGTTTGCAGAGCGGTGCACACGTTTTGGAGCAGTGCACTTGATTTGGATCAGCGATCACAGATGAGATCGGTGCACACACGCAAGTGCACCGCTCAAAAAAGAGAGCACTGCTCTTGCAGTGGATCACCGATCTCCCCCACACTGTTCCTCAAGCGAGAGCACTGCTCTCCCAAGCACGTGGGGGTCATCATGTCGTCGTCACAGTCTCAGTCTGAGCCGCAGCCGCAGCCGTCGCCCGAGCCGTACTACGCCAAGGCCAACCCGATGGCCGTCCGGATGAACGGCCTCGTCGGGTGGCTCGCCCGGCGCGGGATCAGCCTCGCGGGCAGCGCGGAGCTGTCCGTGCCCGGCCGCAAGAGCGGCAGGCTGCAGCGCGTCCCGGTCAACCCGCACACGTACGACGGCACCCAGTACCTGGTCTCGGCGCGCGGCAACTCCCAGTGGGTGCGGAACATGCGCGTGGCCGGCGGCGGGGAGCTGCGGGTGGGGCGGAAGGTGCGGGAGTTCACCGTGGTGGAGCTTCCCGATGCCGAGAAGCTCCCGGTGCTGCGGACCTACCTGGAGAAGTGGGGCTGGGAGGTCAAGCAGTACTTCCCCGGGGTGACGGCCAAGTCCTCCGACGACGAACTCGTCGCGGCCGGCGCCGACCACCCCGTCTTCCGGGTCACCGTCACGAAGTGACGGTTTCCTCGTCGGCCGTGTCCTCCGTGGGCGTGCTCTCCTTCGCCGTCGGCTCCGGGCCGAAGGCGGTGAGGGCGCGCTGGGCGAGCGGATGCGAGCGGACGAGCTCACCGAGGGAGGTCCGGCCCTGGGTGATCTCCTTGAACGCCCGCCAGGCGGGACGGAACCCGGTCAGGACCGCGTGGAAGAGTCCGGGACGGCGCTCGAACACCGCGAGCATCCGCTTGCCGACGCTCATCTCGACGCCGAGGCCCGCCTTGACGGCGAAGGCGTAGTTCAGCGCCTGGCGGCGGGTGTCGACGGCGTCGTGGGCCTCGGCGATCCGCACCGCCCACTCCCCGGCGAGGCGCCCCGAACGCAGCGCGAAGGAGATGCCCTCACGGGTCCACGGTTCGAGCAGGCCCGCCGCGTCACCGCAGACCAGCACCCGGCCCCGGGACAGCGGTGAGTCGTCGGTGCGGCAGCGGGTCAAGTGGCCGGAGGAGATGCTCGGTTCGAAGCCGGCGAGGCCGAGCCGGGCGATGAAGTCCTCCAAGTACCGCTTGGTGGCGGCGCCTTCGCCGCGCGCCGAGATCACGCCGACCGTAAGCGTGTCGCCCTTGGGGAAGACCCAGCCGTAGCTTCCCGGCATCGGGCCCCAGTCGATGAGGACCCGGCCCTTCCAGTCCTCGGCGACCGTCTCCGGCACCGGGATCTCCGCCTCCAGGCCGAGGTCCACCTGGTCGACCTTCACCCCGACGTGGGCGCCTATGCGGCTGGCGCTGCCGTCGGCGCCGACCACCGCGCGGGCCAGCAGGGTCTCGCCGCCCTGGAGCACGACCGCGACCGTCCGCCGGTCCGGGACCGCCGAGCCGTGCTGCTCGACGCGCTGCACGGCAGCGCCCGTGCGCAGCTCGGCGCCCGCCTTCTGGGCGTGCTCGACCAGCTGCTGGTCGAACTCGGGACGGTTGATCAGCCCGAACATCATCTGCTTGGAGCGACGGGTGCGGGTGAACCGTCCGTTGTTGGAGAAGGTGACCGCGTGTACCCGGTCCTTGAGGGGCAGCTCGAAGCCGGGCGGCAGCGCGTCGCGGGAGGGGCCGATGATGCCGCCGCCGCAGGTCTTGTAGCGGGGTAGCTCCGCCTTCTCCAGCAACAGCACGCTCCGTCCCGCGACCGCCGCCGCGTAGGCGGCCGAGGCCCCCGCGGGTCCAGCGCCCACCACGACGACGTCCCACACCCGCTGTACGTCGTCCGCCTGCACGTCGTCCGCCGAAGAATTCTCGCCGCTCACGATGGTCCGCTGCTCCGATCAAGCCGTAGAAGCCGTATCAAGCCGTCAAGCCGTCAAGCCGTGGGTCAGGCCCTGTCCGTCCGTAGGCCGACACCTGTCACCTGTCCCTCCGCATCCTACGGCGGAGATCGCCGCAGGCCACTGTGGGAGGATCGGTCCACTCACCAGTTCAACGTCGCACCCACGAGGAGCGTGCCCATGTCGTCCAATCCGGTCGCCGAGACCGTCGCCGCCCTGCTGCCCAGGGCCAAGGCGGAGCTCGCCGAGCTGGTGGCCTTCAAGTCGGTGGCGGACTTCGCCCAGTTCCCGAAGAGCGAGAGCGAGGGCGCCGCGAACTGGGTGGCCGACGCGCTGCGCGCCGAGGACTTCACGGACGTCGCCGTACTGGACACCCCGGACGGCACGCAGTCGGTGTACGGCTATCTGCCGGGCCCGGCGGGTGCCAAAACGGTCCTGCTGTACGCGCACTACGATGTGCAGCCGCCGCTGGACGAGGCCGCCTGGACCACCCCGCCGTTCGAGCTGACCGAGCGGGACGGCCGCTGGTACGGGCGCGGTGCCGCTGACTGCAAGGGCGGCGTGATCATGCACCTGCTGGCGCTGCGTGCGCTGAAGGCGAACGGCGGCGTCCCGGTCAACGTCAAGGTCATCGCCGAGGGCTCGGAGGAGATGGGCACCGGCGGCCTGGAGCGGTACGCCGAGCAGCACCCCGAGCTGCTGGCGGCGGACGCGATCGTCATCGGCGACGCGGGCAACTTCCGGGTGGGGCTGCCGACGGTGACCACCACGCTTCGGGGCATGACCATGGTCCGCATCCAGATCGACACGCTGCGGGGCAATCTGCACTCGGGCCAGTTCGGCGGTGCCGCACCCGACGCCCTGGCCGCGCTGATCCGCGTCCTGGACTCGCTGCGCGCCGAGGACGGTTCCACGACGGTCGACGGGCTGGCGCCGGAGACGCGCTGGGAGGGTCTGGAGTACGACGAGGAGCAGTTCCGTACGGACGCGAAGGTGCTGGACGGTGTCGGTCTGATCGGCGACGGTTCGGTCGCGGACCGCATCTGGGCCCGTCCGGCGGTCACGGTGCTCGGCATCGACTGCCCGCCGGTGGTCGGCGCCACCCCGTCGGTGCAGGCCGGCGCCCGCGCCCTGGTCAGCCTCCGGGTGCCGCCGGGCGTGGACGCGGTCGAGGCGGGCAAGCTGCTCCAGGCCCATCTGGAGGCGCACACGCCGTGGGGTGCGCGGGTGCGGACCGAGGCGGTCGGCCAGGGGCAGCCGTTCCGCGCGGACCCCACCAGCCCGGCGTACCGGGCGATGGCCGACGCGATGGCGGTCGCCTACCCGGACGAGACGATGCAGTACGCCGGCCAGGGCGGCTCCATCCCGCTGTGCAACACCCTTGCCGGCCTCTACCCGCAGGCCGAGATCCTGCTGATCGGCCTGAGCGAGCCGGAGGCGCAGATCCACGCCGTCAACGAGAGCGTGTCGCCAGAGGAGCTGGAGCGCCTGTCGGTGGCGGAGGCGCTGTTCCTGCGGAACTACGCGGCGGGCTGACGCGCCCGGGGCGGCCGGCAGCCACGGTCCATCGGAGTACGCGGTGGGCTGAATCGCTCGGCCCACAGCGGAGGACCCCCGTCGTGGACGGGGGTCCTCCCTACGGTCGGGACATGGACGTCATCGAGCTGCTCCCCCGGCTGCACCTGCTGCGCTTTCCGGTGGGCCAGGCCTACCTCTGGCACGACCCGGACACCGGTGCCTCGACCCTGGTCGACACCGGTCCGCCCGGCTCGGGCCGGGCGATCGCCGACGCGCTGGCCGCGCTGGGGCGGTCCCCTTCGGCGGTACGACGGATCGTCCTCACCCATTTCCATGTGGACCACGTCGGCGGGGCCGCCGAGTTCGCCGCGCTGAGCGGAGCCGAGGTGCTGGCCCACCGGCTGGACGCGCCGGTGATCCGGGGCGAACTCCCGGGTCCGCCGCCGGTGTTCGAGGACTGGGAGCTGCCGATCCATGCGGCCGCGGCCAAGCTGCTGCCTGCCGAGCAGCCGGTCCCTCCGGACGAGGTGACGGAGTTGTCCGACGGGGACGTCCTGGACTTCGGCGGCGGTGCCGGGGTCGTCCACGTCCCCGGGCACACGCACGGCAGCATCGCCCTCCATCTCCCTTCGTACGGTGTGCTGTTCACCGGAGACGCGGTGGCGGCCGCGCCGGGCACCGGTGCGGTGATGCTCGGGGTGTTCAACCTCGACCGGGACCGGGCCGTCGCGTCCTTCCGGCGGTTGGCCGCCCTGGACACGGAAACGGCGTGTTTCGGCCACGGTGATCCGGTGACCGCCGACGCGGCACGGAGGCTGCGGGAATCCGCGGACACCTACGGTCCGCCGCTGTGACCATGGGTGCATGACCGACATCGCGCGCCGTGTCGCCGCCCACACGGGCATCGCGAACTCCCTGGCCCTGTTGAGCGACGTCGAGCTGGCTGGACTGGTCGCGGACGGCGAGCCGCTCGGAGCCGGGATCGGCGGGAGAGCGGTCCGGCTCACGGTGGACGGCGGGCCGGTGTTCGTGAAGCGGATCCCCCTGACCGACCGGGAACGGGAGCCTCGGCACGCCCGCTCCACCGAGAACCTCTTCGGCCTGCCGTCGTACTGCCACTACGGCATCGGCGCGATCGGCAGCCCGGGGTTCGGCGGCTGGCGGGAGCTGGCCGCGCACCGGGTGACGACCGACTGGGTGCTGGCGGGCCGGTTCCCCGGTTTCCCGCTGCTGCACCACTGGCGGGTGCTGCCCGGGGCGTCCGCCCCGCTGCCCGGCGAACTCGCGGACGTCGAAAGGGCGGTGGCCTACTGGGGCGACTCCGCGGGTGTACGGGAGCGCGTCGAGGCACTGCGGGACGCCTCCGCGAGCCTCACCCTGTTCCTGGAGCACATCCCGTACACCCTGCATGACTGGCTGGACGCCGAACTGCGCACGGACCGGGCGGACTCGGCCTGCACCCTCACGGCCCGAGGGCTGGAGGACAGCACCGCGTTCCTCTCGGGCACCCATCTCCTGCACCTCGACGCCCACTTCGGCAACATCCTCACCGACGGCCGGCAGCTGTACCTCACCGACTTCGGGCTCTCCCTCAGCTCCCGCTTCCGACTGGCCTCCGACGAAGGGGAGTTCTTCGACCGGCATCGGCACTACGACCGTGTGTACACCCTCTACTACTTGGTGATCTGGCTGGTCACCGCCCTGTACGGGTACCGGGGCGAGGAACGCGCGGAGTTCGTGCGGGCCTGTGCCGGCGGGGTACGGCCCGAGGGCGTCCCCCGGGCCGCCGCCGAACTGCTGTTACGGCACGCCCCGCTCGCCGTCGGTATGGAGGCCTTCTGCCGGCGGCTGGAGCGGGAGAGCCGGCTGACGCCGTTTCCGTACCCGGACGGTCACAGCAACTGCACGCTCTCCGCGTAGTGGCAGGCGACCGGGTTGCCGCCGCCCCGGTCGACCAGGTCCGGCACCTGCTCGACACAGGCCGTGCGCTCGCTGTCGGTGAGCTGGTTCGCGAACTTGGGGCAGCGGGTGCGGAAGCGGCAGCCGCTGGGCGGGCGGACCGGGCTCGGGACGTCGCCCTGGACGGTGATCCGTTTCCGGGCGCGTTCCTTGCGCGGGTCGGGCAGCGGGATCGCGGAGACCAGGGCCTGGGTGTAGGGGTGGGCGGGGCGGGCGAAGAGCTGCCGGGCGGGGGCGATCTCCACCAGGCGGCCCAGGTACATCACCGCGACCCGGCCGGCGACATGGCGCATCACGGAGAGGTCGTGCGCCACGAACAGGAAGGACAGGCCCAGTTCGCTCTGGAGGTCCATCAGCAGGTTGAGGATGCCCGCCTGGATCGACACGTCCAGCGCGGAGACCGGCTCGTCCAGCACGATCACCTTGGGGCGCAGTGCCAACGCCCGTGCGATGCCGATGCGTTGGCGCTGTCCGCCGGAGAACTCGTGCGCGAAACGATTGCCGTGCTCGGGGTTGAGGCCGACCAGACGCAGCAGTTCGCGTACCTCGTCGGCGGCGCCGGGGCCGTAGCGGCCGTGGATGCGCAGGGGTTCGGCGACGATCTCGTGGACGGAGATCCGGGGGTCGAGGGAGGCGTACGGGTCCTGGAAGACGATCTGCAACTCACGGCGCAGCGGCCGCATCTGACGTCTGCTCAGGTCGGTCAGCAGCCGGCCCCGGTAGTGGACTGAGCCCGAGGTGGCCGTCTCCAGGTTGAGCAGGGTCCGGGACACGGTCGTCTTGCCGGAGCCGGACTCGCCGACCAGGCCGAGCGTCTCGTTCTCGTACAGGTCGAAGGAGACCCCGCAGACGGCGTGCACGTCGCCGACCCGGCGGCGGACCACGCCCTTCGACATCACCGGGAAGTGTTTGACGAGGTCGCGGACCTGGAGGACGGGTTCGCCGGTGCCGCCGTGGCCGGGCAGCGGAGGCAGGGAGTCGGTCATCGGGCGTCGTCCTCCAGGTCCGCGAACCGGGCCAGGGCCTCGGTGTCGGCGCCGACGGCGTCGAAGAGCTCGCCGGCGGCCGTGTCCACGAGTTCGTCGGCGAAGTGGCAGGCGCTGCGGTGGGCGTCGGATCCGACGGGGCGCAGGGCGGGTTCCGTGGTGTCGCAGGGCTCCCGGCGCATCGGGCAGCGCGGGGCGAAGGGGCAGCCCGGGGGCAGGTTGAGCAGCGAGGGCGGGGAGCCGGTGATGGGGGTCAGGCGGTCCTCCTCGCGGTCGAGGCGGGGCAGGGAGCCGAGCAGGCCCAGGGTGTAGGGCATGCGCGGGGTGTAGAAGATGTCCTCGACCGAGCCGGTCTCGACGATCCGCCCGGCGTACATGACGGCGACCCGGTCGGTGTGGCCGGCGACCACGCCCAGATCGTGGGTGATCAGGACGAGGGCGGCGCCGGTCTCGGCGCGGGCGGCCTCCAGTGCCTCCAGGATCTGGGCCTGGACGGTGACGTCGAGGGCGGTGGTGGGCTCGTCGGCGATGATCACGTCCGGGTCGTTGGCGATCGCGATGGCGATGACGACCCGCTGGCGCATGCCGCCGGAGAGTTCGTGCGGGTAGCTGTCGACGCGCCGCTCGGGGCTCGGGATGCCGACCGTGCCGAGGAGTTCCACGGCGCGGGCACGTGCCGGGCGTCTGCCGAGCCTCGGGTTGTGTCTGAGCAGGGTCTCGGCGATCTGGTAGCCGATCGTGTAGACGGGGTTGAGGGAGGTCATCGGGTCCTGGAAGACCATGGCGATGCCGCTGCCCCGTACGTCCGAGAGGCGGGCGTCGGACATCCCGAGCAGTTCCGTGCCCTCGAACCGCACCGAGCCGCGCACCCGGGCCGAGCCCGGCAGCAGCCCCATCACGGCCAGCGCGGTGACGGACTTGCCGGAGCCGGACTCGCCGACGATGCCCAGCGCCTCGCCCCGCTCCAGCCGGTAGCCGACGCCGCGCACCGCGCGTACGGTCCCGTCCTCGGTGGGGAACTCCACGCTCAGGTCCTCGACTTCGAGGACCGCGCCGGACTCCTCCCCCTTGCCGACGACCGCACCCGCGCCCGCGGCCGTGCCCGTGGCCCTGCCGTCGCTCGCGGTGTGGCCGTCGTCCCTGTCGTTGGCCGTCACTGTCGCACCCTTTGCTGCCGGGGGTCGAAGGCGTCACGCAGCCCGTCGCCGATGAAGTTGATGGTGAGGGCGATGGCGATGATGAAGGCGCCGGGGATGTAGAAGAGCCAGGGCCGGGTGTCGACCGCGGTCTGTGCCTGGGCGACCAGCAACCCGAGGGAGGTGTCGGGCGGCTGGACGCCGAACCCGAGGAAGGACAGGGCGGTCTCGGTGAGGATGCCGGTGGCGACCAGGATCGTGGCGTTCACGATGATCGGGCCGAGCGCGTTGGGCAGCAGGTGCCGGAAGATGATCCGGGTGTCGGAGGCGCCGAGCGCCCGGGCGGCCTCCACGAACTCCTTCTCGCGCAGGGAGAGTACGGACGAGCGCACCACCCGGGACACGTACGCCCAGGTGAGTCCGGCGATCACCGCGGCGATCCAGTACCAGGAGCCGCCGCTGCGCGAGGAGATGACCAGCGCGATCGCGAACAGCGGGAGGGTCAGCACGAGATCGGCGACGCGCATCATCAGCGCGTCGACGAACCCCCGGTAGAAGCCGGCGACGGCCCCCCACACGGCTCCGACCAGAGTCGAGCCGAGCGCGATCAGGATGGCGATCTTCAGCGAGGTCTGGGTGCCGCGCATCACCTGTGCGTAGGCGTCGTACCCCGAGGAGTCGGTGCCGAACGGATGCTTCCAGGAGGGTGGTTGGGAGTTGTCCGGCGTGAACCTGGTGTACGAGTAGTGCCAGAAGTGCGGGCCGGCGAAGGCCCACAGCACGATCAGCACGAAGACGACCAGGCTGATCATCGCGGCCCGGTGGCGCAGGAAGCGGCGCAGGACGAGCCGGGTCTGGCTGCGCTGCACGACGGTGAACTCGTGGTCGGTGCGCGGTGTTTGCGTGCCGGCAGGCCCGAGTGCCCCGATGTCAGTCATAGCGGATCCTCGGGTCGAGTACGGCGTAGAGGAGGTCGGCGAAGAGGTTGAAGACGATGACGACGACGGCGGACAGCAGCAGCCAGGCCATGGTCCGGTAGACGTCGAGGGTGGTGGCGGCCTGCACGAGCATCTCGCCCATGCCGTGCCACTGGAAGATCGTCTCTGTGATGACCGCGCCGCCGAGGATGATCGCGACGTCGAGGGCGGTGACGGTGGCGAGCGGTATCAGCGCGGTGCGCAGGGCGTGCCGGACGAGCACCCGGCCGCGGCGCAGCCCCTTGCCGCGGGCGAGCCGGACGTAGTCGCTGTCCATGACCTCGAGCATGGAGGCGCGGGTGTAGCGGGTCCAGGAGGCGAAGGAGACCAGGGCCAGGGTGATGGTGGGCAGGATGAGATGGCCGACGCGGTCGGTGAACTCGTTCCAGGTGGTGTCGACTTCGAGGTACGGGGACTTCTCGCCGATGGTGCCGAGGAACTGGCTGCCGGTCTCCTGGTTGAACCAGACCCCGGCCTGCTTGAGCAGCACCGCGAACCAGAACACGGGCATGGCGAGGAACAGGAAGCCGAGGAAGGTGATGGTGTAGTCGGCGGCGCTGTACTGGCGGATCGCGCTGAACACCCCGAAGACGACGGACATCACGAGGGCCAGCAGCATCGCGGCGGCGACCAGGGTGACGGTGACCCGGAAGCGGGTGAACAGGTCGTGGCCGATGTCGAGGTTGGTCTGGACGGACGGTCCCCAGTCGCCGTGCAGGACCCCGGTGATCCAGTTCCAGTAGCGTTCCACGGCGGGCTGGTCGGCGTGGATGTGCCGGGCGAAGGCGGTCACCGCGGCCTTGCTGGGCGGTGGCTGCCGGGAGGTGGCGAAGTTGGCCACCGGGTCCCCGGAGTTGACGACGACCAGGAAGACGATGAACGTCGAGACGATCAGGACGGGTATGGAGACGAGGATGCGGCGCACGGTGTAGGCGAGCATGCGGTCTTCTCTCGCGGAGGCCCGGCCCCGGGGTCGCCGGGGCCGGGATTCGGAACCGACCGGTCGCTGGGGCTACTTCTCGAGACCCCACTCGCCGACGTTGTACGGCGGTCCGGCGATGGTGGAGTTGTTGCGCATGTTGACGAACCGCGTCTGCACCGCGAGGAAGGTCGGCTTCTGGTAGAGCGGCAGCACGTAGGCGTCGCCCGTCACGATCTGGTCGGCCTGGTTGAGCAGCGCGGCGGCCTTGGTCTGGTCCGTCTCACCGATGGCCGTGTTGATCAGGGAGTCGACCCTCTTGTTGCTGTAGCCGCCGAAGTTGCCGCCGCCCCCGGTCGACCAGGTCGACTGGGCGTTGCTGGTCGGGAACGGCGAGGCGACCCAGGCGAAGACGATGATGTCGTACTGGTGGCCGGCCAGGACCGTGCCGAGGTCGGCGGCGCCGATCGGCTTGATCGTGACCTTGATCCCCAGACTGGCGAGGTCGCTCTGGAGGATCTGGCACTCGCTCTGCCGGATCTGGTTGCCGGTGGTGTAACGGCAGTCGAAGGGTCCGACGGCCTTGCCGTCCGGTGTCTTCAGGGCGGTGCCGACTCCGGTGAACTTGGCGTCGGTGAGGTACTTCCTGGCCTTGGCGAGGTCGCCCGAGCCCTGACCGCTCGCGCTGGCCACGTCCTGGTAACCCGCCTCGCCCGGCACGTAGTTGTGGCTGTAGAGCTGCTTCACCGCGGGATCGAACTGGGCGACCGTCTTGGCCAGGATGTCCTTGACGCTGACGGCGGTGAACATCGCCTGCCGGAGGGCCAGGTACTTGCCGATCACGGGGTTGTGCAGGTTGAGGTCGAAGTGCTCCCAGGTGAGTCCGTTGCCGACGGTGTAGGTGACGTTGGGGATGGCCTTCACCTGGTTGACGAGGTCTACCTCGGGCTGCGGGTAGATGCCCTGGACCTCGTTGTTGCGCAGTGCGATCGGCTCCTGGGTGGCGTCCGAGATCACCTTGAAGATCAGCCGTTGCAGGGTGGCCTTCTTGCCCGACCACTTCGGGTCGGGCTCATAGGTGGCGTGGTCGTTGTCGACCCACTCGGTCATCTTGTACGGGCCCGCGGTCGCGTACTTGGTGGGCGGGTTCTTCTGGAAGTACTGCCAGCCCTGGGTCATCTGGGCGGCCGTCATATGGGCCGCGTCGCCCGCCATGGCTCCGGAGATCTTCTCGGCGACATGCGCCGGGTAGAGCGGATAGCCCGCGCCGAACAGTGACTTCCAGTCCGAGTACGGCTTGGACATCACGACGGTGACGGTCTTGCCGTTGTCGGAGCCCGTGACCGACTTGATGCGGTCGTAGCCGGCGGTGCTCTGCGGCAGACAGCCCTTGGTCTGGGTGGAGTCGCCGGCGGGCGGCGGCGGGCAGTCCTTGCCGTCGTTGGTGCGCCAGTAGTAGACGAAGTCGTCGGCGGTGATCGCGGTGCCGTCGTTCCAGGACGCCTTGGGATTGATCTTGTAGACGAGGGTCTGGGGGCTGGTACTCGTCTGGGTCGCCGAGCTCACCAGATCGGTGTTGAGCTTGACGCTGAAGTCCGGCTGCGGGATGAAGACCTGGGGCAGCACGGGGCTCAGCGCTTCGGCGTTCTCGAAGGTGTTCCCGTTGGTGTCCTGTACGTTCCACTGCTGGATGTTCTTCTCGATGACGTAGGTGAACGTGCCGCCGGCCTTGGTGGTGCCGGAGTTGCAGGTGTCTGCCTTGCCCTGGGTGGCGCAGGACGTGAGGCCGGCCGAGGTGCCCTTCCCGCCACTGCCCCCGCCGCCTCCCCCGCTGCTGCAGGCGGCGAGCGCCAGAACGAGCCCGGCGGTCAGTGCGAGTCCCCTTGTGAGGGCCGAAGAGTGCGCGCGCATGTCCCTCCTTCAGCCGGCTGTTGTCCGGCCTGTGCATGGCGGCCAGCGGCCGCGAGGAAGTTGAGCTGCGCACCGACGGTAGAACGTCTGTGTACCTCCTTCACGTTCTTGTTCATACCGGGACGGCGACAATTCACCCTCGTTTTCCCCCAGGAACCTTCCGCCCCGCGCAAAGTCCCCTACACACACCCCGGAAATGCCAAAGTCCCCGCCAACACCGGGCGTGCGGCGGGGACTTGACGATCCATCAGGGAATGTCAACCGACCGGGACGCCGGCCTCCAGATAGAGCGCGGCACCGCGCTCGCGGGCGCGCAGGGCCCAGCGCAGCCGTTCGTAGCGCACCGGCGGAAGCAGCTCGGCGGCCTCCTGCTCGGTGACGAAGCGCCAGTCGCGCAGCTCCGGTCCCGGCAGCACCAGCCGCCCGGCCTCGGCGGAGTCCAGCCGGCCGCCGTCGAAGAGCAGCCGCAGGCCGCCGTAGCGGGGCGGCGCGGGCTGTTCCCAGTCGACGACGAGCAGCCCCGGCAGCTCCTCCAGCCGTATCCCGGTCTCCTCCTCGACCTCCCGCACCCCCGCCCGGGCGGGGGCCTCACCGGGCTCGACGACACCGCCCGGAAACTCCCAGCCGGCCTTGTAGGTGGGGTCCACGAGGAGGACGCGGTTCTGTTCGTCGAAGAGGAGGACGCCTGCGGCGAGGGTTTCGGCGGTGGGTTCAGGGGTTTGTACTATGTCACATACCGCAGCTTCGCCGCTGCCGACCGCCCCCGCGATCCGCACCGCCGCCTCATGGGGACTGAGCGCGCTGGTGTCGACGAGATGGGCGTCGGCGCTGATCCAGGAGGCGAGGGCGGCACGGTAGGGCTCGATGCGGTCGTACGACCACTGCCGGATCCGCATCTCGCCGTCGGGCAGGTCGGGCGGGATCTCCCGCCCGGCTATTCGCTCGCGCAGGATCGTTTCGGCCGGGGTGAGACACAGGTGCCGGACGGCGATCCGGCGGGCGGCGAGGCCGCCGAAGATCTCGTCCCGGTACTCCTGGCGCAGCAGCGTCATCGGAACCACCAGGGTTCCGCCCAGCTCGGCGAGCATCGCGGCCGCCGTGTCGATCACCAGGCGTCGCCAGATCGGCAGATCCTGGAAGTCGCCGACGTCGGCGAGGTGCTTGGCCGGCAGCAGGTGTGTCAGTGCCCCGCCGATGACCTCGGGGTCGAAGAGCGTGCTGTTCGGGATCAGTTCGATGAGTTCACGTGCGGTGGTGGTCTTACCCGCACCGAACGCCCCGTTGACCCAGACGATCACGGACTCCCCCTCTTCTGTTGGCCCCTGTGGCTTGCCCGCTCCACACTGCCACGGAAACCAGCTCCCGTTGAGGGCGCGCAAACGGAGTGCCGGCGTCCCCTGCCTGGAACACCGGCACCGTTGCCCGCTCCCGCTTCGCCGGGCTACTCCTGGTCCAGGAGACTCTGATCGGCCTGGAAACTGTCCTGGCTGACGATGTGGTCGACGTGCTCCAGGGTGCCCGAGACGTTCAGGTCGCCGAGCGGACGTTCGTCGGCCGCGTGGGACGGGGTGATGGCGGCCACGACGAATCCGGTGGCCAGGCTGGCGATGGCGAGCATGCTGCGCTTCTTCATGCCCGGTTCAACTACGCGGACGGCCGGGGGTCACGGGCGTACCCGCGAGGAGAGCAACGGGGCACGTCGGAGCGGAAACCGAGCGGCCGGGCGATCACGACGCCACCACCGTCGGTCGACCAGAACATCGGATGACCCTATTCGTTCCGGTCTGGACCAGGCAGATCTCGAACGACGCGTCGAACCATCATCACCGCTCTCTATCCAACACACTCCGACGGGTTCTAACGTAACCGCACAGAGCGATGACGCGTACATGCCGTCATCGTACCTTTCGCGAGTCGGAGGAACGTAACGATGCGTCACCCTCACACCCGCACGACCCGCCGAAGAGTGGTCGGAGCACTGGCTGCGGCCCTGTTGTGTACGGCGGGCCTCGCCGCACCCGCCGTCGCCGACGCGAAGGCCGCCTCCCCCGCCCTGGCCGACGGTCTCGCGCCGACCCCGCCGATGGGCTTCAACAACTGGAACTCCACGCACTGCGGCGCGGACTTCAACGAGGCGATGGTCAAGGGCATCGCCGACCTCTTCGTGGCGAAGGGCCTCAAGGACGCCGGCTACCAGTACGTCAATCTCGACGACTGCTGGGCCCTGCCCGAACGGGACGCGGACGGCGAGCTGGTCCCCGACCCGGCCCGGTTCCCGGGCGGGATCAAGGCCGTCGCCGACTACGTGCACGCCAAGGGCCTGAAGCTCGGCATCTACACCAGCGCCGGCACCAAGACCTGCAACGACGCAGGCTTCCCGGGCGCCCTCGGCCACGAGTACAGCGACGCTCGGCAGTTCGCCGACTGGGGCGTCGACTACCTCAAGTACGACAACTGCAACAACCAGGGTGTGGCCGCCAAGCAGCGGTACACCACCATGCGCGACGCGCTGAAGGCGACCGGCCGGCCCATCGTCCTCAGCATCTGCGAATGGGGCGAGAACAAGCCCTGGGAGTGGGCCGCCGGGGTCGGCCAACTCTGGCGTACCACCGGGGACATCAGCGACAGCTGGGGCTCGATGGTGTCGATCCTGAAGCAGAACCTGCCGCTCGCGCCGTACGCCGGCCCAGGGCACTGGAACGACCCGGACATGCTGGAGGTCGGCAACGGCGGCATGACCGACACCGAGTACCGCTCGCACTTCTCGATGTGGTCGGTCATGGCCGCCCCGCTGCTCATCGGCACCGACCTGCGCAAGGCCTCCCGGGCGACCTTCGACATCCTGGACAACAAGGAGGTCATCGCCGTCGACCAGGACCCGCTGGGCAAGCAGGGCACGGTGGTCTCCTCGGAGGGCGGGCGCTGGGTCGTCGCCAAGGAGATGACGGACGGCAGCCGCGCGATCGCCCTGTTCAACGAGTCCGGCTCGGCGCAGCGCATCGCGACTTCGGCGACGGCCGTCGGCCTCCCGAAGGCCCCCGCCTACACCCTGCGGGACCTGTGGCAGCACCGGAGCTACAACACCGCGGGCACCGTCTCCGCGATCGTCCCGGCGCACGGCACGGTCCTGGTGCGGGTCGCCGCCGACCGGCACTGGGCGGCCAACCCGCCGGCCGTCGAACTCGGCGCGGACGGGAGCCGGTTCAGCGAGCCGGGCAAGACGTCCGAGCTCAGCACGTCGGTCACCGACCTGGGCCGCACCACGGCCGGGAAGGTCTCCGTGTCGCTCACCGGCCCGGCAGGCTGGACCGTCGGGGCGGCCTCTCCGACGAAGACCCCCACCCTGCCGACCGGCCGTGCCCTGCAGACCAGTTGGCGGGTGACCGCTCCCGCGGGGACGCCGAGGGGATCGTACGACCTGGAACTCAAGGCGAGTTACCGGTCGCCGACCGGAGTGCGCGCGGAGAGCGCGACGACGGTCACGATGGCCGTCGTGGACCCGCCGCCCGCCGGCAGCTCCTACCTCAGTGACCTGCCCTGGCTGTCGGCCGGCAACGGCTGGGGACCGGTGGAGCGCGACACCAGCAACGGGGAGACCGCCGCGGGCGACGGGCATCCGATCACCATCGGCGGGGTGGTCTACGCCAAGGGCCTCGGCACCCATGCCCAGAGCGAGGTCGACTACTACGCCGGGAAGGCGTGCGGGAAGGTCACCGCGGACGTCGGGGTGGACGACGAGGAAGCCGCCAACGGCACCGTCTCGTTCGAGGTCTGGGCGGACGGCACGAAGGTCGCCTCGACCGGCGTGCTGACCACCGACATGCCCGCCCAGCCGCTCACCGCCGACGTGACCGGCGCCGAGGTGATCAGGCTCGTCGTCACCGACGGCGGTGACGGCATCACCTCCGACCACGGGGACTGGGCGGACGCGCGGATCACCTGCTGAGGTCCCACGCGTTCGCCCGCGGCCCGGTCGGACGGTCCTGAACACCGGCCGACCGGGCCTTAACGTTCCTGCGCAGCCCTGCGACCGCCGTCAGCCCCCCGAGGCTCCCGAGACCCCCGCCGCCTCCGTGTCCGGCCTGGCGGCCAGCGCGGCCGCCGCGGCGCCCACCAGGCCCGCGTCCGTGCCCATCTGGGCCGGCACGACCGTCAGCCGCTGGACGAAGGAGAGGGTGGCGTAGTCGGTGAGGGCCTTGCGCAGGGGCGTGAAGAGGATGTCCCCCGCCTTGCCGACACCCCCGCCGATCACCGCGATGTCGATCTCGACCAGGGTCGCGGTGGCCGCGATCCCGGCCGCGAGCGCCTGCGCGGCCCGTTCGAAGGAGGCCACCGCGACCGGGTCGCCGGCCCGGGCCGCGGCCGCCACCGCCGCCGCCGAGGTGTCGCCGTCGGGACCCGGCTGCCAGCCGCCCTCCAGCGCACGCCGGGCGATGTTCGGGCCGCTCGCGATGCGCTCGACACAGCCGCGCGACCCGCACGGGCAGGGATCCCCGTCGAGGTCGACGCTGATGTGGCCGATGTGGCCCGCGTTGCCCGTCGGACCTGGGTGCAGCCTGCCGCCGAGCACGAGGCCGCCGCCGACGCCCGTCGACACCACCATGCACAGCGCGTTGTCGTGGCCGCGGGCCGCGCCCTGCCAGTGTTCGGCGGCCGTGATGGCGACGCCGTCGCCGATCAGCTCGACCGGCAGCCCGCCGGCGGCCGCCCGCACCCGCTCGACGAGCGGATAGTCCCGCCAGCCGGGCACGTTGACCGGGCTCACGGTGCCGGCGGAGGCGTCCACCGGGCCCGCGCTGCCGATCCCGAGCGAGCGGGCACGCCCCCACAGGGGTGAACCGGCGAGTTCGCCGACCACCTCCTCGACGGCCCCCATGACCGTCTCGCCGTCCTGCTGGGCGGGTGTCGCGCGCTGGGCGCGCGCCTGGATCCGTCCGTGGCCGTCCACCAGCGCGCCGGCGATCTTGGTGCCGCCGATGTCGAGGGCCGCCACGAGGTCGGTGTGCATCAGAGTCAGTTCTCCCCGTCAACCATGAGTAGCCGAGTGAAACAACAGGCCGGTCAAGCGGTGGGGGCGCAGGCCGGAGATTGCGGTGGACAGTCTCCCTCGCATCTGACAACGTTGTCCAGGCTCTATGCTCGACGCCACATCCTCATACAAACCCACGAGCCTGTGTATCCCTGATACAAACCCATGAGCCCAGACACAACCCGTGAGCCCATGCATCCCGTGGACGACAGGACAGGACGCCGCATCGTGCCCGAAACCTCCCGCCGCGCAGACCGTCTCCCCGGCTCCCGTTACGGGACCCGGCCGACGATGAAGGACGTGGCGGCGCGGGCCGGTGTGGGCCTCAAGACGGTGTCCCGGGTGGTCAACGGCGAGCCCGGGGTGACCCCGGACACCGAGCGCCGGGTCCAGGAGGCGATCGACGCGCTGGGCTTCCGCCGCAACGACAGCGCGCGGGTGCTGCGCAAGGGCCGCACCGCGAGCATCGGCCTCGTCCTGGAGGACCTCGCGGACCCGTTCTACGGCCCGCTGAGCCGCGCGGTGGAGGAAGTGGCCCGGGCGCACGGGGCGTTGCTCATCAACGGCTCCAGCGCCGAGGACCCGGAGCGGGAGCAGGAGCTGGCGCTGGCGCTGTGCGCGCGGCGGGTGGACGGTCTGGTGGTGATCCCGGCCGGGGACGACCACCGCTATCTGGAGCCGGAGATCAGGGCGGGCGTGGCGACGGTGTTCGTGGACCGTCCGGCCGGGAAGATCGACGCCGACGTCGTGCTGTCCGACAGCTACGGCGGCGCCCGGGACGGGGTCGCCCACCTGATCGCGCACGGCCACCGCCGGATCGGGTTCATCGGCGACATGCCCCGGATCCACACGGCGGCCGAGCGGTTGCGTGGCTACCGGGCGGCTATGGAGGACGCCGGGATAGTCGTCGAGGGGGCGTGGACCTCCCTCGGGGTGACGGACCCGGAGCGGGTGCGCCGGGCCGCCGAGGAGATGCTGTCCGGTCCTGACCCGGTCACCGCGATCTTCGCGGGCAACAACCGTGTCACCGTCACCGTGATCCGCGTCCTCGCCGAACAGGCCCGCCCGGTCGCGCTCGTCGGCTTCGACGACATCGAACTCGCCGATCTGCTGCACCCCGGGCTCACGGTCGTCGCCCAGGACTCGGCCCTGCTCGGCCGCACGGCCGCCGAGCGGCTCTTCCGCCAGCTGGACGGCACCCTCCTGGCGCCGGAGCGGATCGAGCTGCCGACCCGGCTGATCACCCGCGGCTCGGGCGAACTGCCCCCGGCGGACTGAGCCGCGCATGACGGACCGGACGCTCGCGGGAGCCGGCCGCCGGATGAACGGCCCTATGCACGCGGAACCCGGCCGCCTGCCGGCGCTCACGGAACCGAGCCGTACGACGGCCGGCCGCAAGCCCGTCGAACCGAGTCGCACATGACCGGCCGTACCCTCGCCGAGCTGGGCCTCGACGAGGCACCGCGTGACCGGCCGCTGACCTACCCCGGCGTCTGGCCGGCCGACTCCGGACTCCTCGACGGTGACCGGCTGCTGCCGCTCGGCCGTCTGGTGCACGACGGCGACCGGGTACCGGTGCTCGCGGTCGGCTCCAACGCCTCCCCCGCCCAACTCCGGCACAAGATGGCCGAGTTCGGCGTCACCGGGCAGATCCCCATGGTGCGCGCCCGGGTGACCGGCCTCGACGTGGGCGTCTCCGCGCACGTCAGCCGGCTCGGTTATGTGTCGGCGTCCCCGGTCGCATCCCCGTCGGCGGTGCGGGAGTTGTTCGTCCTCTGGCTGGACGGACGGCAGTTGCAGGTGATCGACGCGAGCGAGGGCGTACCGCTGCCGAACGGCAACTTCGACCGGGCCTGGCTGCCCGCCCCGGTCGTACGCGCCGCTCTCGCGGACGGTACGACCCTCCCCGGCGTCCACGCCTACGTCAACCGGCACGGCGTGCTGCACGACGGCACCGGCACGCCCCGCCGCCACCCCGGCGAGCGCGCCCTCCTCACCGAACTCCTCACGGAGTCGGCCGAGTTGAGAGAGCTGTTCGGTGCCACGCCGGAGCAGTTCTGCGCGCGGGCGCGGGCCGACTCCGCGCTGTGCGGGCGGGGCACCCGGCTGTTCGCGGAGCGGAGGTGGGCGGTCGCGTCGGGGCTGGAGCGGTACGTCCGTGCTCAGCAGACGGGAAGTCCGGGGAGCGGCTCGTCGTTGGTGCCGCCCTTGATGTAGACGTCGCTGATGTACACGCCGGTGTTGCCCTTGTCGTCGTCGGTCTCGGCCCACCAGACGTTGGTCCGCTGGCCGTGGGTCTCCCGGCGGCCCAGGTCGACCTGGCAGTAGAAGGAGTGGGCGCCCTGGCGGACCTTGCCGACCTTGACTCCGTCGGCGGTGTAGGACTTGGCGCCGCCGTTCCGGACCAGGCAGGTGTACGTGCCGTCACCCGCGGACCGGCAGACCGGGGCGGGGGTGGTGGGGGCGTCGGCCGTGGCGGTCGCGGGGGCGGTGGCACCCACGCTGCCGGAACCGCCGGAGGGGCTGTGGCCGGCGGTCTGCGCCGAGGACGGTGTGGCGGAGGCCCGTTCGGCCGGGTCCGCCGGATCGCCCCCGGCGGCGTGCGTGGCGCCGGTGGCCGGTACGGCGCCCGTCTCCTCGCCCTGCCCCACGGGATCCGCGTCGGCCGTGCGTCCGGCCCCGGTGCCGCGGACGCTCTCCGAGGCGCCGGCCACGGTCGGGGCGGGCGGCCCCGCGTCCGTCTTCGCCGTCTGTCCTCGGTCGTTGCGCAGGGCGACGGTCAGCCCGGTCGCCGTGAGGACGACGGCGACGGCCACCACGACGAGCGTCCGGACCCGGCGGCGGGTGCGGATCGGCCCGGTGGGGCTCATCGGGCTGTCGGGGGCGCCCGGTCGGGGCGCGGGGGCTAATCTTCGGGCGGCCACGAGACCGGACCCCGGAGTTCCGGCTCCCTGGGCGAGTCCGGCGGCGGGCACCGGGGCGAGCTGCCCGACGGGCTCCGGAGCAGGTCCCTGGGCAGACCCTTGAGCGAGCCCGTGAACCGGTCCCTCCACAGCCCCTTGGACGCGCTCGCGGTCAGCTCCCTGGCCGGCCTCTTGAGCCAACCCGTCGTCCGAAACCTCGCCCGCCCCGTCGTCAGGCCCCTCGTCCAACCCCTTGTCGGCCCCTCCGACGGATCCGCGTCCCGGAGATGCCACCGGCGCACCGGCGTCGGTCCCCGGCCGCGCGGGCTCCCGCAAGGCCGTCGTCGGAGTGTCCCCGACGGGTTCCCGCGCCACGGTCCGCAGCAGTCCGCAGGCCTCCTCGGCGTCCGGGCGGGCGTCGGGCCGCTTGTCCATCAGGCGCCGGAGGACGGGGGCGAGCGGGCCGGCCCTGCGGGGCTCCGGGAGGGGCTCGTCGACGATCGCGGTGAGCGTCGAGAACGTGGACGTCCGGTGGAAGGGCGAGGCGCCCTCCACGGCCGCGTACAGGGCGGCACCGAGTGCCCACACGTCGGAGGCCGGACCGGGAGCGACACCCTTGGCCCGTTCGGGGGCCAGGTAGTCGAGGGAACCGACGAGTTCGCCGCTGCCGGTCAGGTGGGTGGCGGAGCCGTCGCCGGGATCGGCCATGGTGGCGATGCCGAAGTCGGTGAGGACGACCCGGCCCGAGCGGTCGAGGAGGATGTTGCCGGGCTTGACGTCGCGGTGCAGGACGCCGGCCCGGTGGGCCGCGGCCAGGGCGTCCATGACCTCGGCGCCGACGCGGGCGGCCTCCTGCGCCCCGAGCGTGCCGCGCTCGCGCAGCAGGTCGTCCAGGGAGGGGCCGTCGACCAGTTCCATGACGATCAGCGGGCGGCCGTCGACCTCGGCGATGTCGTGCACGACGACCACCCCGCGATGGCGCACCCGGGCGGCGGCCCGCGCCTCGCGCTGCATCCGCAGCCGCAGGTCGGCCAGTTCGGGTCCGGCACTGTCGGTGTAGGCACGCAGTTCCTTGACGGCGACCTCGCGGCCGAGGACCTCGTCGACGGCGCGCCACACCACACCCATACCACCGCGCCCGAGCCGGGCCACCACCCGATACCGCCCTGCCAGCAGGCGACCGGTCCCGTCAGCCTGTCCGTACGAACCCGACACCAAAGCCCCGTTCCTCAAGACACGTCCGTGAATGGCGCACCAGAGTACGGGGAGATGACAGGGTCGGTTCAAGTCGGCTGGAAAAGCTGTGACTTGACCGGTACGCGCTACTTCCCGGAGGCCGTCAGGCCGCCGCGCCGGGGCATCGCGAAGCCCTCCAGACCCGCCCGGGTCAGACCGGTCAGCCGGGCCACCTCGGCGTCGTCGAGGGCGCCGCAGTCGAGGCCGCGCAGCAGGTAACCGCTGAGGGCCTTGGCGGTGGCGGGCTCGTCCATGACGTCGCCGCCGGCGCGGTTGGCGTACCGGGAGAGCCGGGCGGCCGCCTGCTCCAGGCCCTCGCGGTAGAAGGCGAACACGGCCGCGTACCGGGTCGGGAGGTGGCCGGGGTGCATGTCCCAGCCCTGGTAGTAGGCGCGGGCCAGGGCGCGCCGGGTGAGGCCGTAGTGCAGCCGCCAGGCGTCGTGCACCTGGGCCGTCGGTCCGACCGGCAGGACGTTGGTGGAGCCGTCCGACACGCGTACGCCCGTGCCGGCGGCGGCGACCTGCATGATCGCCTTGGCGTGGTCGGCGGCCGGGTGGTCGCTGGCCTGGTAGGCGGCGGAGACCCCGAGGCAGGCGCTGTAGTCGAAGGTGCCGTAGTGCAGTCCGGTGGCACGGCCCTCGGCGGCCTGGATCATCCGGGCGACGGTGGCGGTGCCGTCGGTGGCGAGGATGGACTGGCTGGTCTCGATCTGGATCTCGAACCCGATCCGGCCGGGCTCCAGTCCGTGCGCCTTCTCGAAGGCCTCCAGGAGCCGGACCATCGCGGTGACCTGTTCGGGGTAGGTGACCTTGGGCAGGGTCAGCACAAGGCCGTCGGGCAGGCCACCCGCCTGCATCAGCCCGGTGAGGAAGATGTCGAGGGTGCGGATGCCCCGGTCGCGCACCGCGGCCTCCATGCACTTCATCCGGATGCCCATGTACGGCGCCGCCGTGCCCTCGGCGTACGCCTCGGCGATCAGCCGGGCGGCGCGGGCGGCCGCCTCGTCCTCCTCGGCGTCGGGCCTGGGGCCGTAGCCGTCCTCGAAGTCGACGCGCAGGTCCTCGACGGGTTCCTGCTCCAGCTTGGCGCGGACCCGGGAGTGCACGGGCTCGGCTAGGTCGTCCGGCAGGCCGAGTACGGCGGCGAAGGCGGCGGCGTCGGGGGCGTGTTCGTCGAGGGCGGCGAGGGCCTGGTCGCCCCAGGAGCGGACGGTGCCGGCCGTGAAGGCGTCGCCGGGGACGTACACGGTGTGGACGGGCTGACGGGTCCCCGGATCACCCGGATAGCGGCGCTCCAGTTCGGCGTCGACGGGTGCGAGGGAGGCACTGATCTCCTCGCTGACGGCGCCCGCGAGGCTCGTCGCCACCTTCTCCTGCCGACTCTGGCCCATCCCACACCCTCCTGTTTTCCACTGTACGGAATCAACAATCCGTTGAATGAAGGTATCCGGGCGCCTTCGGGGTGGTCAACACCGTGTCCACCAGGCGACACGCCCCCATCTGGGCATGTTCACGCTCATCACGCACCTGGGTATCACACTGCTCAACGCCCGCCCGTCCGGCTTGTGCCCCCTAAGGAGCCGTCGTGCCGAACCAGCGCCGAGTCACCCGCCGGCTGGGACTGCAGGCCTTACTGGCCGCAGCGGTCACCGTGCCTCTCTCCAGTGCCGCGATCACCACCTCCTCAGCCTCCTCCGCCGCGCGGGTCCGCAGGGTCAGCGCCCTCGCGGCACCGGCCCGGCCGGCGCCCCGCCTCGACGTCATGACCTTCAACCTGCGGTACGCCAGCACCGCCGAACCCAACAGCTGGGCCGACCGCCGCCCGGTGATGGCCGAACTGCTGCGCCGCGCACAGCCCCAGGTCATGGGCACCCAGGAGGGTCTCTACCAGCAGCTGCGCGACATCGACAGCGACCTCGGACCGCACTACGACTGGATCGGCACCGGCCGCGAGGGCGGCAGCCGGGACGAGTCCACCGCCATCTACTACGACATCCGGCGCCTGGCCCCGATCGAGCACTACACCTTCTGGCTCTCCGACACCCCGGAGGTCATCCGCTCCAACACCTGGGGCGCCGCCTTCCCCCGTATCGTCACCTGGGTCCGCTTCCGCGATCTCGCCGACGACGGACGGGAGTTCTACGTCGCCAACACCCACTTCGACCAGAAGAGCCAGTACGCCCGCGAGCGCAGCGCCACGCTCCTGGTGCAGCGGATCGCGGAGTTCGGCCGGACGCTGCCCGTCGTGGTGACCGGCGACTTCAACGCCTACGCCCACAAGAACCCGGCCTACGACACCCTGGTGGGTTCGGGGCTCGTCGACACCTGGGACGCGGCGGAGCACCGTGGCCCGCAGTACGCGACCTTCCACGGCTACCACCGCCTCAAGCCGGACGGCGACCGTATCGACTGGATCCTGACCTCGCCGGGTGTGACCACGCACCGGGCGACGATGGACACCTTTTCGATGCACGGCCAGTTCCCGAGCGACCACCTGCCCGTGCAGGCCACACTGAGCCTGCGCTGAACCGAGCCTGTACCGACAGGACGAGGCCCCCGTGACCGGTGTCGGTCACGGGGGCCTCGGACAGCCCGGCGGCGATCAGCCCTTGCGGGCCTTGACCTCCTCGGTCAGCTGCGGGACGACGTCGAAGAGGTCGCCGACCACACCGAAGTCGACCAGCTCGAAGATCGGGGCCTCGGCGTCCTTGTTGACGGCCACGATGGTCTTCGAGGTCTGCATGCCCGCGCGGTGCTGGATCGCACCGGAGATGCCGTTGGCGATGTACAGCTGCGGGGACACGCTCTTGCCGGTCTGGCCCACCTGGTTGGTGTGCGGGTACCAGCCGGCGTCGACGGCGGCACGCGAGGCACCGACAGCGGCACCGAGGGAGTCGGCGAGGGCCTCGATGATCGCGAAGTTCTCGGCGCCGTTGACGCCGCGGCCGCCGGAGACCACGATCGCGGCCTCGGTCAGCTCCGGACGCCCGGTCGACTCACGCGCGGTACGGCCGGTCACCTTGGTGCCGGTCGCCGCAGCCGAGAAGGTCACCGCGAGGGCCTCGACCGCACCGGCGGCCGGGGCGGCCTCGACGGCGGCGCTGTTGGGCTTGACCGTGATGACCGGGGTGCCCTTGGCGACACGGGACTTGGTGGTGAAGGACGCGGCGAACACCGACTGGGTGGCCACGGGGCCCTCGTCGCCGGCCTCCAGGTCGACGGCGTCGGTGATGATGCCCGAGCCGATGCGCAGCGCGAGGCGGGCGGCGATCTCCTTGCCCTCGGCGGAGGAGGGGACCAGGACGGCGGCCGGGGAGACGGCCTCGACGGCGGCCTGCAGGGCGTCGACCTTCGGGACGACGAGGTAGTCGGCGTACTCGGACGCGTCGTGGGTGAGGACCTTCACCGCACCGTGCTCGGCCAGCGCGGCGGCGGTGTCGGCGGCGCCGTTGCCCAGCGCCACGGCGACGGGCTCGCCGATGCGGCGGGCCAGGGTCAGCAGCTCCAGGGTGGGCTTGCGGACGGCACCGTCCACGTGGTCGACGTAGACGAGGACTTCAGCCATGGGAATGCTCTCCTGCTTGCGAAAGTTGAGGGGCGGTCAGCGGCTGCGGGGCTCAGATGAACTTCTGGCCCGCGAGGAACTCGGCGAGCTGCTTGCCGCCCTCGCCCTCGTCCTTGACGATCGTGCCTGCCGTGCGGGCCGGACGCGCGGTGGCGTTCTCGACCGCGGTCCAGGCACCCTCCAGGCCGACCTCCTCCGCCTCGATGTCGAGGTCGGACAGGTCCCAGGACTGAACCGGCTTCTTCTTGGCGGCCATGATGCCCTTGAAGGACGGGTAGCGCGCCTCGCCCGACTGGTCGGTCACCGACACGACGGCCGGGAGGGAGGCCTCCAGCTGCTCGCTGGCGGCGTCGCCGTCGCGACGGCCCTTGACCGTGCCGTCCTCGACGGAGACCTCGGAGAGCAGGGTGACCTGCGGGACGCCCAGCCGCTCGGCCAGCAGGGCGGGCACGATGCCGGCGGTGCCGTCGGTGGAGGCCATGCCGGAGACCACCAGGTCGAAGCCGGCCTTCTCGATCGCCTTGGCCAGCACCAGAGAGGTGCCGATGGCGTCGGTGCCGTGCAGGTCGTCGTCCTCGACGTGGATCGCCTTGTCCGCACCCATCGACAGCGCCTTGCGCAGCGCGTCCTTGGCGTCCTCCGGACCCACCGTCAGAACGGTGACCTCGACATCGTCGTCCGAGTTCTCCGAGATCTGCAGCGCCTGTTCGACCGCGTACTCGTCGAGCTCGGAGAGCAGACCGTCCACGTCGTCACGGTCGACGGTCAGGTCATCGGCGAAGTGCCGGTCGCCAGTGGCGTCGGGCACGTACTTCACAGTGACAACGATCCTCAGGCTCACGCCGGCTCTCCTACTGCATCGTCTCTTCTGGGCTGCCTCTTGCAGGCAGCATAGGCGCCTCAAGCGGCTCATCCCGGTCGGGGCGGCCGCGCGCTCCGAACGAAATATTACTCACCAGTACAGCCAGTTCATTCCCGCTAAGCAAGCGCTTTGAACTGTGACCTTCGCAACGCAGCGTAACCGGAACTCGACGCGTTCGCAGAACGAGGGGCGTGTGATCCGTGGAACCAGGGCCGTGTGATCAGTCCCGCAGACCGTTGAAGCCGCCCTGGTGGTACAGGAGCGGCCGGCCCGCGCGGGAGGGATCGCCGACGAGCACCTCGGCCAGCACGATGCGGTGGTCACCGGCCGGCACACGCGCGACGACCCGGCACACCAGCCACACCAGTACGTCGTCGAGGACCGGGACGCCCGCATGACCGTCGTGCCAGTCGGTGGGCGCACCGAACCGGTCGGCGCCACTGCGCGCGAAGGTGGCCGCGAGCTCCGCCTGGTGCTCGCCGAGGATGTGGACGCCTATGTGCTCGGCGGTGGATATCGCGGGCCAGCTGGAGGCACCCGTGCCGACACCGAAGGAGAGCATCGGGGGCTCGGCGGAGACCGAGGTGAGGGAGGTGGCGGTGAAGCCGACCGGGCCGTCGGCGCCGCGCGCGGTGATCACCGCCACACCGGCCGCGTGCCGCCGGAAGGCGGAGCGGAGCAGGTCGGGCGAGGCGAGCTGAGGAGTGCCGAGGTCGGGCGTGGCCGTCATGGAGTTGTCCTTCTGCGAGGGGCGGCGTTCGGGTCCGTGGCTGCTCAGCAGCCCGGACAGCGCGCGCTCGCGGTGCGGGCCAGGTCCACGTGGACCCGCCCGTAGAGAAGGAGTTCCTGAGGCATACGGTCAGGCTGACGATAGGTGGTGCGCCCAGTCAAGTACGTTCCGGTATATGGGAGGTGCCTCACCGTCATCGGCATGTCCGTCAGACCGCCTCTCCCAGCGCCGCGATGACGTCCGCCTTGCGGGGCTGTCCGGTGGCCCGGCGCACCACCCGGCCGTCCGCGTCGAGCACCAGCACGGTGGGGGTCTTGAGAATCTCCAGGTCGCGTACGAGGTCCAGGCGGGCCTCCGCGTCGATCTCGACGTGGGTGACGCCGGGGACCATCCCGGCGACCTCGCCCAGCACCCGCCGGGTGGCCCGGCAGGGGGCGCAGAAGGCGCTGGAGAACTGCACCAGCGTGGCCCGTTCGCCCAGTTCGCCGCCGAGTTCGGCCGCCCCGAGCCGCTTGCCGTCGTCCCGCCCGCGCACCCGTACCCTCCCGCTCCGCCGCCTGTGCAGCACTCCGTAGACACTCGCCGCCGCGAGCACCGCCGCGCACACCACCAGTCCGGTCATCACCGGACAAGGATCCACGAGGCCGCCCATCACCCGGAAAAGCGTTCACGAGACTGCAAAGATTCCCGGCTCCCCTACCGGCCCGCGGGGCGGAATCCTTGGTTCATGGACATCGACGCACGTGGGCCGCGGTTCGCGGCGGCCGTGACGACGGTCGTACTGGCCGCCGCACTGATCACCCAGAACCCCTGGATCCTCGCCCTGCAGACGCTGGCGTTCGCACTCGGCGCGGCCGGGGGCGTGACCCGGTCACCGTACGGCTGGGTGTTCCGGACGGCCGTACGACCGCGGCTCGGCCCGCCGACGGAGTTCGAGTCGCCGGAGCCCCCGCGGTTCGCACAGGCGGTGGGACTGGTCTTCGCGGGGCTCGGTCTGGTCGGATTCACGCTGGGGCCCGCCTGGTTGGGCCTCGCGGCGACCGGGGCCGCGCTCGCCGCGGCCTTCCTCAATGCGGCATTCGGGTACTGCCTGGGCTGCGAGATGTTCCTGCTCATCCGGCGGTTGACGGCGCGCCCGGAGTAAAGGCGGGTTAAAAGCGCGAGGTGGATCAAGGGAAGAACGTGACGAGAATCTCGCCGCGCCCGGGCACCAGGGCTGGCTCCCCGTCCGTTCTTCGGGCACGATCTGCGAGACGCCGTAAACCTACGGCTGCGTAACTTTCCCGCCGGGAGCCCCTTTCCCAGGCAGAGCAGAAAGGGTCCGTCCCGCCCATGGCAGAGCTGGTCTACCGTCCCGTCATCGGTTTCGCCAAGACGCTGTTCAAGGTCTGGGACCTCAAGATCGACTGCCAGGGTTCGGAGAACATCCCGCGCTCGGGCGGCGCCGTGCTGGTGAGCAATCACATCAGCTACCTGGACTTCGTCTTCGACGGCCTGGCGGCCCTGCCGCAGAAGCGCCTGGTGCGGTTCATGGCGAAGGAGTCGGTGTTCCGGCACCGGATCTCCGGCCCGCTGATGCGCGGGATGAAGCACATCCCGGTGGACCGCAAGCAGGGTGAGGCCGCCTACCAGCACGCGCTGGACTCGCTGAAGTCCGGTGAGATCGTGGGTGTCTTCCCGGAGGCCACGATCTCCCAGTCCTTCACGCTGAAGAGCTTCAAGTCGGGTGCCGCGCGCCTCGCCCAGGAGGCCGGCGTCCCGCTCGTCCCGATGGCGCTGTGGGGCACCCAGCGCATCTGGACCAAGGGCCAGCCGCGCAACTTCAAGCGGAACCACCTGCCCGTCACCATCCGGGTCGGCGAGCCGGTCGAGGCGCCCCGGGACCAGTACGCGGGCGCCATCACCCGCCGGCTGCGCGAGCGCGTCCAGGAGCTCCTCGACGCCGCCCAGCGCGCCTACCCCGCCCGCCCGAAGGACGCGACCGACACCTGGTGGCTCCCGGCCCACCTGGGCGGCACGGCCCCCACGTTGGACCAGCTGAAGGCCGCCGAGGCGATCTGAGCCTCGGCCCCGAGCCGAGGCCCCGAGCCTCAGCCCGCCGACTCCGGCGCGCGCACCTCGATGCGGGCGCCCGGGCTGAACTTCTCCAGCAGTTCGGCGAGTTCGGTGCCCGCCGACGCCACCTCCGGCACCGGCATGGGGGTGAGGCTCTCCAGCAGGAAGACGGCCGAGGTCGTGCGTTCGGTGAGGCGGGTGCGGGGACCCTGGCGCCAGTTCCAGCGACGGCAGGTGACACCGGCGTCGTCGCACCACACGACCTCGCCGGCGTCGGGGTGCTCGACGGCCTCCTCGCCCCCGGCCACGGTCACGAAGTCCTCCTCCCCCGTGGCACGTACGAGGCGCATCCCGCCCTGGATCAGGTCGAGGTCCTCGCCGCCGACCGGGATCAGGTGGGCCACGCTGATCGCGTTGTAGAGGTCGACGAGCAGGTTGATGCGGGGCAGGCCGCCGTCCGCGAGGGCCCGCTTGGCCAGCGCCTCGGCCGAGTTGCGGGTGCGGGACGGCTTGGAGCCGAAGGCCGTGTAGGCCGCCCGCCAGGCCACCATGTGCGGGTCCTCGTGCGGAGCGCGCCCGTCGAGGCGTCCGGCCAGACGGCGGGCCGCGTCGTCGAGGAGCGCCGAACTCGCCTCGGTGCTGGGCCCGTTGACCAGGCCGTGGGCCTCGATCACGAGGTGCGTGAAGCCGGGCGCGAGGGCGCGTACCTCGTCGGACACGGTGAGTGTGAGAGTCATCTGCCTTGCCTCAGAGTGCGGTGGGGAGCGTCTTCCAGAGGTACGGGCGGTCGGGCGCCGCTTTGAGCACGCCGAGCACGACCGGGTGGGGTTCAGCGTACAGGACCGGATAGTCCATCTCATTGGACCGAGGGTCGGGGACCCAGGCCAGCCGCTCGCCGTCGAGGGAGAACCGGGCGGCCACGCCCGGCTTGTTGCCGCGCGGGTCCTGCCGGTGCCAGGCGCCGTGGAAGCGGACGGCGATCAGGCCGTGCACGACATGGCCGTGACCGTCGTCGTCCGCCAGCCGCTGGTAGCACAGGGCCGCGGGGATGTCCTCGGCCCGCAGCAGGGCGGCCAGGGCGTGGGCCTTGGCGTGGCAGATGCCGGTGCCCTGCTCCAGCACGTCCGAGGCGCGCCAGGTCACGCGCATGTCGCCGGAGTCCTGGGAGTGCGGGATGGCGTCCCGCACGAATTCATAAGCGGCCCGCGCATAGGCATACGAGTCCTCGACCCCCGCCACCAGTCGGGCAGCGACCTCCCGGACCACGGGATGGTGATGGTCGATGGCCTCGTCAGCGGCCAAGTAGGCGGACAGGTCGGCGGTGTTCTGGATCAGCTCCATGCCCGCAGAGCATAGGAATGCGATCACCCGAGCGTCAATGACTTTTCAGGTGACCGCATACCTATGCATCACGCGGAGTCAGCGCGCCATCTCCTCCTTGAGCGCCGCCACAAAGGCGTCCACGTCCTCCTCGGTCGTGTCGAAAGCGCACATCCAGCGCACGTCCCCGGCCGCCTCGTCCCAGAAGTAGAACCGGAAGCGCTTCTGCAGGCGCAGGCTCACGTCGTGCGGGAGCCTGGCGAAGACGCCGTTGGCCTGCACCGGGTGGAGGATCTCCACGCCGTCCACGGCCCGGACGCCCTCGGCGAGCCGCTGGGCCATCTCGTTGGCGTGCCGGGCGTTGCGCAGCCACAGGTCCCTGGCGAGCAGGGCCTCCAGCTGCACGGACACGAAGCGCATCTTCGAGGCGAGCTGCATGGACAGCTTGCGCAGGTGCTTCATGTGGCTGACGGCGTCCTGGTTGATCACCACGACCGCCTCGCCGAACACGGCGCCGTTCTTGGTGCCGCCCAGGGAGAGGATGTCGACGCCGACGGCGTTGGTGAAGGTGCGCATCGGGACGTCCAGGGAGGCCGCCGCGTTGGCTATCCGGGAGCCGTCCAGGTGCACCTTCATGCCGTGCGCGTGGGCGTGCTCGCAGATCGCGCGGATCTCGTCCGGCGTGTAGAGGGTGCCCAGCTCGGTGCTCTGGGTGATCGACACCACCTGCGGCATCGCACGGTGCTCGTCGTCCCAGCCGTACGCCTGCCGGTCGATGAGCTCCGGGGTGAGCTTGCCGTCGGGGGTGGGCACGGTGAGCAGCTTGAGCCCGCCCATGCGCTCGGGGGCGCCGCCCTCGTCGACGTTGATGTGCGCGCTCTCGGCGCAGATCACCGCGCCCCAGCGGTCGGTGACCGCCTGGAGCGCGACGACGTTGGCGCCGGTGCCGTTGAAGACCGGGAAGGCCTCCGCCGTGCCCCCGAAGTGGCTGCGGACGATCCGCTGGAGGTTCTCGGTGTACTCGTCCTCGCCGTACGCCACCTGATGGCCGCCGTTGGCAAGGGCCAGCGCGGCCAGTACCTCGGGGTGGGCTCCGGCGTAGTTGTCACTGGCGAAACCGCGGACCTGCGGGTCGTGGTGGCGACGCGCGTCGGTCTTGGGAGGGTTCACGGCTTCTCGGTCAGCCACAGACGGTTTCCGTTCACTTCGGCGGCGGGCTTGTGCCAGACGCCCTCGATGGCCTCGGCCAGGTCCTTGACGTCGGTGAAGCCCGCGAACTTCGCGTTGGGCCGCTCGGCGCGCATCGCGTCGTGCACCAACGCCTTCACCACCAGGATGGCAGCGGCGGAGGTCGGGCCCTCGGGGCCCCCGGCCTTGCGGAAGTAGTCGGCCAGGGCGAGCGTCCATGCCTCGGCGGCGGCCTTGCCCGCGGCGTACGCGGCGTTGCCCGCGGTGGGCCTGCTCGCGGCGGAGGCGCTGATCAGGACGTACCGGCCGCGCTCGCTGCGCTGCAGCGCCTCATGGAAGGCGAGGGAGGTGTGCTGCACCGTCTTGACGAGCAGCAGCTCCAGGAAGTCCCAGTCGTCCAGGCTGGTCTTGGTGAAGGTCTCGCTGCCCCGCCAGCCACCGACGAGGTGCACGAGACCGTCGACGCGGCCGAAGTCCTTCTCGACGTGGGTGGCCCAGTCCCGGGTGGACTGGAGGTCGAGCAGATCCACCGTGTCACCCGTGACGGTCGCGCCGCCGGAGGCGTAGCGGGCCGCGTCCACGGCCTCCGACAGGCGCTGCGGATCGTTGTCCGCCCCGACGACGGTCGCGCCGGCCTCGGCCAGCCGCATCAGCGTCGCACGCCCTGCGGGTCCGCCCGCGCCCGCCACCGCGATCACCGAACCGCTGAGAGCCCCGTTGCCCACCATGTCGTTCCCCTCTTGAGCCGTGTTCCGGTGCCGGTCGCTCACGCGGCGACCGGCTCGGCGCTGTCCGCCGTGATGCCCTTGGTCTCGGCGATCACGTTCTTCAGTCTCTTGGACAGGGCCTCGTAGAACATGCTCAACGGAAACTCGTCCGGAAGCACGTCGTCCACGAGTTTGCGCGGCGGCAGGGTCAGGTCCAGGGCGTCGGGACCCTTGGCCCACTTGGAGCCGGGGTGCGGGGCGAGGTAGGTGGCGACCAGCTCGTACCCGGCGAACCAGTGGACGAGCTTCGGGCGGTCGATGCCGTCCTTGTACAGCTTCTCGATCTCGGCGCACAGCTGGTTGGTGACCTGCGGGGCGCGCTCCCAGTCGATGGCGAGCTTGTTGTCGGTCCAGCGGACCACGTCGTGCTTGTGCAGGTAGGCGAAGAGCAGCTGGCCGCCGAGCCCGTCGTAGTTGCGGACCCGGTCGCCGGTGACCGGGAACCGGAACATGCGGTCGAAGAGCACCGCGTACTGCACGTCACGGGCCTGCGGGACGCCGTCGGCCGCCAGCTTCACGGCCTCCTTGAAGGCGGTGAGGTCGCAGCGCAGCTCCTCCAGGCCGTACATCCAGAACGGCTGGCGCTGCTTGATCATGAACGGGTCGAAGGGCAGGTCGCCGTGGCTGTGGGTGCGGTCGTGGACCATGTCCCACAGCACGAAGGCCTCCTCGCAGCGCTTCTGGTCGTGGACCATGGCGGCGATGTCCGCGGGCAGGTTCAGGCCGAGGATGCCGACGGCCGCGTCGGTGACCCGGCGGAAGCGGGCGGCTTCGCGGTCACAGAAGATGCCGCCCCAGGAGAATCGTTCCGGCGCCTCGCGTACGGCGATGGTCTCCGGGAAGAGGACGGCGGAGTTGGTGTCGTACCCGGCCGTGAAGTCCTCGAACTTGATGCCGCAGAACAGCGGGTTGTCGTAGCGGGTGCGCTCCAGCTCGGCCAGCCAGTCCGGCCAGACCATCCGCAGCACGACCGCCTCCAGGTTGCGGTCCGGGTTGCCGTTCTGCGTGTACATCGGGAAGACGACCAGGTGCTGGAGGCCGTCCGCGCGGCCCGCGGCGGGCTGGAAGGCCAGCAGGGAGTCGAGGAAGTCGGGCACCTGGAAGCCGCCGTCGGCCCAGCGCCGCAGGTCCGCCGCGAGCGCGCGGTGGTAGGCGGCGTCGTGCGGGAGCAGCGGGGACAGCTCTTCCACGGCCTCGACGACACGCCGTACGGCCGCCTCGGCGTCGGCCCGCGCGGGCGCGTCCTCGGCCTCGAAGTCGATCGCCCCGTCCTTCGACTGCCATGGCCGGATCCGCTCCACGGAATCCTTGAGCACGGGCCACGCCGGGTGCTCGACCACCCTGGTCACGGGAGGAACCTGCTCCTCCGAACCCACCTGCACAAGAATTTCCGTCATGACCCATCCTCCACGGGAGAAGCTTCCGTAAGGACACCGTATGCATACAGGGTTTCTCCCAGCAAGGGGGTACTCGGGAAATTATCCTGCAGCACCCCTTCTTCACCGCGCTTTTTCCTGTGTGAAACCGTGAAGACGCTCACATTCACTACGGCCGGTGACGAGGCGTCAGCTCCCGGGGACCGCATGGATCCAGCCGGTCAATGCGCGGCGGGACGCGCCCACCACCGGGTGACCGCCGACCGGGGCGCGGGCCAGGTATCGCACACCCGGCGCGCCAATCCCCCCGTGTACGTACGGGTTCATCGCGACGGGCGGCCATTAGGCTGCGCCCAGCCGCGTGGACAGCGACGTCCGTCGTACGGTTCGCGCGCCTGCCCCACCGCCGCCGTCGACGGAAGCGAGTTGAATCTTGAACTTCCTTACCATCGGTCACCGCGGAGTCATGGGCGTCGAGCCCGAGAACACCCTCCGTTCCTTCGTCGCCGCCCAGCAGGCCGGCCTCGACCTGATCGAACTCGATCTCCACCTCAGCAAGGACGGCGCCCTGGTCGTCATGCACGACGCGGAGGTGGACCGCACGACCGACGGCACCGGCCCGATCGCCGAGAAGACCCTGGAGGAGCTGCGCGCACTCGACGCCGGCCGGGGCGAGCGGGTGCCGGTGTTCGAGGAGGTCCTGGACTCGGTGCGGAGCCCGTTGCAGGCCGAGATCAAGGACGTGGCAGCGGCCCGGGCGCTGGCCGAGGTCATGCAGCGTCGGGACCTGGTGTCCCGGGTGGAGGTCTCCTCGTTCCACGACGAGGCGGTCGCCGAGATCGCCCGGCTGGTGCCGGGGGTGCGCACCGCGCTGATCGCCAGCCGCTACGGCACCGACGTGGTGGAGCGGGCCCGGGAGGCGGGGGCGGCGACCCTCTGCCTGAACATCCGGCGGCTGACCCTGGAGGTCGTCGAGCACGCCCGCAAGGCGGCCCTGCGGGTGATCGGCTGGGTGGTGAACACCCAGGACGATCTGCGGCTGGTGCGCGCGCTGCAGCTGGACGGCGCGACGACCGACTACCCGGAGATCAAGCGCACCGCCCGCTTCACCGCGTGAACGCCGGCCCGCACCTCACACCAGCGGCTTGACCAGCAGCTCGAACTGCAGGTCGTCCCGCTGCGGAATGCCGAAGCGCTCCTCGCCGTACGGGAACGGCGTCATCTTTCCCGTACGGCGGTAGCCGCGCCGCTCGTACCAGGCGATCAGGTCGTCGCGCACCGAGATCACCGTCATGTGCATCTCCGTGACGCCCCAGTCCTCGCTCGCCTGACGCTCGGCCTCGGCGATGACGACCTTGCCGAGGCCGCCGCCCTGGAGGGCGGGGCTCACCGCGAACATGCCGAAGTAGGCGTGGTCACCACGGTGTTCGAGCTGGCAGCAGGCGACGACCGCGCCGTCCCGCTCGACGACGAGCAGTTTGCCGTCCGACCGCTTGATCACCTCGAGAACGCCCTCCGGGTCGGTCCGCTGCCCCTCCAGGATGTCCGCCTCGGTGGTCCAGCCGACCCGGCTGTCGTCGCCCCGGTAGGCCGACTCGATCAACGCGACCAGGACGTCCACGTCGGCGCCGGTGGCGTCGCGGAAGGTCAGTCCGGTGGCGGTGTTCTCCATGGGCGGGTTCTCCGATCTCAAGCACGACTGAGCCGGGCACGACCCTATCCCCGCGGCCCGGCTCCGCTTCCCGGCTCCCGGCGCCCCGCCCGTCCCGATGCGGCCTCTGCCGCTACGCTCCGGTTGCATGGTGCATGTACTGAGCAGCCGTACGCTGATCCACCCCGCCGACCCCGAGCGGTCCCGCGCCTTCTATGGCGAGCAGCTCGGCCTCGCCGTCTACCGCGAGTTCGGTGAGGGTCCCGAGCGCGGCACGGTCTACTTCCTCGGTGGCGGGTTCCTGGAGGTCTCCGGGCGGTCGGACACCCCGGCCCAGCCGGCCGTGCAACTGTGGCTCCAGGTCGCGGACGTCGCGGCAGCGTACGACGAGCTGGCGGCGAAGGGCGTCGAGATCGTGCGCCCGCCCGTGAAGGAGCCCTGGGGCCTGGTCGAGATGTGGATCGCCGATCCGGACGGATGGAAAATTGTTATCGTGGAGGTCCCCGAAGATCACCCCATGCGATACCGACCCGGCATTTGACCTGCAGAAACGAAGATGCCCCCACCCGCACGGTGAGGGCATAGCTTGGGTCACGTCGCCTCCGCTCTGACGCACGTTCAACGGCTAGTCCACCATGCGACCCCCGTTCCGGTGGCTGTGGTTACCAGCGTGATGAGCCACGCAGGCACTCGATGAATGACTAAGTACAGCCCGCCACAGCGGAGTTCGATCTGCGGGCTCTGCTCGTTGCCGTCAGCTTTGCGGGTCATGCCATCAGTGAACCAGCGCCCCCCGTAAGCACGTCACGTGCCGTATGTGTACAAAACCGGGGGTGCAACTTTGACTGTTTGCACGTCGAAGCTGTAAGGAAACGAGAAAGCCCCGCTCACCGGACCAGGCAGGAAGCGGTGAGCGGGGCCCATACCGCCCCGGGCAGTCTCTCGGGGAGACTCCTCCGACGGGCGGCGCCTCGTCCTCCAGAGAGGCGCTGACCAAAAGGGAGGACGAGAAGCGTTGGCCGGACACCTCCCCTGCCCTACGGCGGAGGCAGGGGAGGCCTTCCGGACGCTGCACAGCCACGAAGGCCGACCAACCGTGCAGCAGACCCCTGTGGCTCCGTGTGGCTAGGGGAGGCCACCGATCCATGGGGGGTGCGCTATGCGCAGGTACGTTCGTCGGGCCGGTGTGCTGGCCGCTGCTCTGCTGTGTGCGGCAGTGCTGGCAGGGTGCTCGCCAGGTGGGGGCAGTAGTGACGCCAGTGCGACGCCAGTAGCACGCCAGGAGACGGCACAGAAGCCGTCCAGTGCGGCCTCCTCGCGGCCCCCGTACCGGTTCTGAGCGTCGGCCAGACGGGCTCGTACGCCGTTGGCGAGACCGGCGATTCGGGCGCCTTCAAGGCGACGTCGACGATGTCCGTCACGGTCGTCAGCGCGAAGTACGTGACGCCGGCGAAGGCCGGAACGGCCAACAAGCCGCAGGGGCAATACGTCGAGCTGACGCTCACGATGAAGGACACATGCAGGGCGCCGGCACGCGTGATGACGTACGGCAACCTCAAGCGGGAGGACTCGTCGACGGCCGCGCAGGACGTCACGACGCTCGAAGGCGTCGGTACGGGCGCGAGCCTGGATGCGGAGTACAAGCCGGGCCAGTCGGTGACTGGGGAGCTCGTCCTCGACGTCGCCCGGAAGGGCGGAGTCGTGAGCTACACCTACACCGAAGACCCGGACGCGGAGGCCGTGTTCAAGGTGAAGCTGCCTACTGCGTAACGTCGTGTAGCCCCGTCCCCGGGAATCTCTCCTCCCAGGGCGGGGCTGTTGTCGGGACGGGAGGATTCGGACCTCCGACTCCCCGCTCCCAAAGCGGGTGCTCTGACCGCTGAACTACGTCCCGAACGACGTGCACTCGCACGCCAGTTAATAGATATTCGCTCTGGTGCCACCTCCGGTTGATCGGGGGGACGGGCCGGGCCTCCTGCCGCCGCGCGGTTGCGTGGCCGGACCCGGATTCCCCCAGAGAGGAGGTGGAGAGGTGGAGATTTTGGCCTTCACACTGGCGATGGTGCTTCTGCTCGTCGTAGCAGTTCGCAACTAGCCCGCCATGGGCGGCATGCTCGCGAAGCATGCCGCCCACACTCGCCAGAGCCCCCGGCGCGAGTCGAACGCGCGACTTCCGTCTTACGAGGACGGCGCTCTGGCCAACTGAGCTACGGAGGCATGGTGCGGCGCCGTGGAATCGAACCACGCTAGTCACGATTGACGAGGGCTTTAGACCGTGTCCTACGTGGTGAGGCGGGCGTTGACTCGGTATGGGGCGGGGAACGTGGAGTTGGATCGTGCCGGACGGGCTGTGGAAGATCGCGAAGCCGCTGATCCCACCGGCAAGGGTGCGGCCGCAGGGCGGCGGAACGCAGGACACGCCTGATGAGACGCTGTTCGC
>NZ_JAGXJL010000450.1:0-238 GCF_019091475.1 Streptomyces sp. GbtcB6
GTGTGGCACCAGCGGGCATGACCACGGTGACCTTCGTACGAGAGGGCTAGGAAGATGGGGGTCCGAGTCATGGCACGCAGGCGGCAGCGCCTCGCCGAGCGACGCCAAGCCGTGGGCCTGACCCAGGAAGTACACGCCGAGAGGCTGGGCGTGGACAGTACCACAATCGTGCGCTGGGAGGCAGACACGGCATCGCCTCAGCCGTGGATGCGCCCACGCCTGTCGAATGAACTCCATG
>NZ_JAGXJL010000451.1:0-238 GCF_019091475.1 Streptomyces sp. GbtcB6
TCGGACGACGGCGGCTCGGGCACCGGCTGGGACGGCTCGGCGCCCCGGGGCTCGGCCGGCGGGGCGACCGGGCTCGCGGTGACGCTCGGCGCGGACGGCTCCGCGCTCTCGGCCGGCGGCTGCTCGTCGGGCCCCGCACCGCACTTGCGGCCGGGGGTGATGCAGTCGACCATCTTCCGCATCAGGCTGTCGGCGAAGACGTTGATGAAGTCGCCGTGGGCGGTGGCCGGCTTGGGCG
>NZ_JAGXJL010000452.1:0-238 GCF_019091475.1 Streptomyces sp. GbtcB6
GGATACGGCCGTCGTCCTCCAGGGTCACCCGGTAGTCCGGCTGCGGCAGGTCCTCCCCGCACAGCCAGTAGTCGACGGCGGGATGGGCCAGGGCCTCGAACGGCATGACCGGCGCGACCGCCCCGGCCCAGCGCGGGGCCTCGCCGTGGATCTGGTGGGCATCCGACTTGCCGAGCATCTGGATCCCGCCGAGCGGTGACTCCCAGTCGTCCGCGCCCAGGTACCAGTCGTGCAGGGC
>NZ_JAGXJL010000453.1:0-238 GCF_019091475.1 Streptomyces sp. GbtcB6
CTTCCCATGGGTTAAGCGTAGTTAGGGCTGTGCACACAAAGAATTTTACATAAATACTTGCCTGGTAAGAAGCCGCAACACAAAATGTTACACCCACGAGTAGTGTCCAACATACGTTGTGGTTTAAATTTCCTATTTTTAAACCACACACTTCAGCCCAAGTTACATTATTACCACAAGGATCCATTATTTATTAGCAATTATGTGTATTTTTACTATTTACGAAGAGAATCGCTCT
>NZ_JAGXJL010000454.1:0-237 GCF_019091475.1 Streptomyces sp. GbtcB6
ACCGAGGGCGCTGCGGCCTACAACCTTCCCTTTGCCCTGCGTTTGACGGGAAGTGTTGATGTGGGGGCGCTTGAGGCGGCGTTGGGGGACATTGCTGATCGGCACGAGAGTCTGCGGACGGTGTTCCCGGATGTGGACGGGGTGCCGTATCAGGAGATCAGGGAGGGTGCCGAAGGCCGTCCGGAACTGTTTGTGGTGGAGGCCGGCGATGGCTGGCGTGCGTTCATGCAGGAGGAG
>NZ_JAGXJL010000455.1:0-237 GCF_019091475.1 Streptomyces sp. GbtcB6
CCTGGGTGTTCCCGGACCGCGACGGCGCCGGCGCCGATTCCGGTCGGCAGGACTCGATGGTGGTGGCGTCGCACAACCCGGCGTCCCCCACCTACATGACCGGGACCCCGGCCCCGTACCAGCCGCAGGGCCCGCTCCCGCCGCGCCCCACGCACCAGCCGTACGCCCAGAACGGCACCACGACCACTCAGTTCCGCGCCGGTGTAGCCGCGGACGGCACCTGGAGGGCCAGCACCA
>NZ_JAGXJL010000456.1:0-237 GCF_019091475.1 Streptomyces sp. GbtcB6
GCCAATGGTTACGGCCCGACCGCCCACGAGACCCTTCGACCGGTACTGCGTACCGGCTCGAAGGATCACCGACTTCGCATCTGAGAGGCGAGTCTTCAATGCCCCGGTGATCACGCGCCAGGCCTGATGGAGGAAGTATGCGCAACCGTGATGACGATTGGGGGTTCCGGTATCCGGACGGCTGGCCACAGAGGGCGGACGGAACAGAATCCCGCAAAGGTCATGAACCACGGTAGT
>NZ_JAGXJL010000457.1:0-237 GCF_019091475.1 Streptomyces sp. GbtcB6
CTCCTCGCAGGCAGTGAGGTGTCCGCCCGCCTGTGGTCCGAACACGGGGTGGCGGTACGCCGCGCGACGACGAAGCGCCTCCACCATCCGTCCGTCGGCCTCCTGGAACTGGTCTGCGAGGTCCTCATCAACACCGACACCCACCAGCACCTCGTCTTCCACACGGCCCGCCCGGGCACCGCGTCGTTCGAACGGCTGCAAATGCTACGGGTGGGGGGGGTGCAGGTCATGAGCCCG
>NZ_JAGXJL010000458.1:0-237 GCF_019091475.1 Streptomyces sp. GbtcB6
TTGTGTTTGTTCTTCTTTCTCATTGGACAATCCATCTTCATATGTCCGGGCTTCTTGCACTCAAAGCAAATTGGTGGATCATCTTTGCTTTTTCTTTCTTTTGAGTCACTCCCTCTTTGTGGCTTCTTCCTAAAGTTCTTTTTGAATTTCATGAACTTTTTGTATTTCTTAGAGAAGAGTGCCAAGTCCTCCATGTCACTACATAAGCTTTCCTCATCTTCTTCACTAATGGCATGG
>NZ_JAGXJL010000459.1:0-237 GCF_019091475.1 Streptomyces sp. GbtcB6
AGGACCGGGGGCTGGTGACGCCCAGGCGGGCGGCGCTCCCGGTGCACGCGCACCACTCCGGGGAGCAGGTGCCGGTGCGCACCGGCCGGGTCCAGGATCGCGAGGGCCGCCCGGCCCGCGGCGCCGCGGTCACCGTCATCGACGCGCGGGGACGTCAGCTCGTGCGCCGCGTGACCGGCGGGACCGGTGGGTACGCCGCGACCGGACTTCCCGAGGGGTACCTCAGCATCGTGGTCT
>NZ_JAGXJL010000049.1:0-59442 GCF_019091475.1 Streptomyces sp. GbtcB6
GGAGGTACCAGGTGCCGTCGATCTCGTACAGGTGCGGCGCCTCGGGGAACATCAGTCCGGTACCGGACCACAGCGACCGGGGTTCTTCCAGGGCCTGGCCGGTCTCCAGGTCCATACGGACCTGCTGGATGCCCAGATGCTCGCCGGCCCGGTCTCCGTCGAGCTGGAGACCCGAGTACGTGACGAAGCAGGTGCCGTCGGAGTCCCAGGCGAGGTCCGGGTCGATACCGGGCACCCCCTGCATGACGACGCCGTCGGACCAGGGCCCCTCGGCCCGGTCGGCGGTGAAGATCAGACTGCCGCGCCCCATCGCGTCGGTGACGACCAGCCAGAAGCGGCCGTCGTGGAATCGGATGGTCGGCGCCCAGGCACCGCCGAGCGTGGGGACCTTCTCCACCGCGAGCTGCCCCGGGCGGGTCACCACGTTGCCGATCTGCTCCCAGTGCACCAGGTCGCGGCTGTGGAACAGCGGCAGGCCGGGGAGGTACTCGAAGCTCGAACAGGCGAGGTAGTAGTCGTCGCCGACGCGGGTGATGCTGGGATCCGGGTGGAAGCCGGGGACGGTGGGGTTGGGCAGGGTCATGCTCGGTCTCCCGACGTGGAGGCGATAACGGAAGTGTTCGAGGAGGCGTCGGCCGCCATGGCCGCCGCCAGACGTCGCCGCTCGGCCCGGCGCTCCGCCTGCCGCCCGGGGTCCGGCACGGGCGCGGCGAGCAACAGCCGCTGTGTGTAGGGGTGTTCGGGAGCGGTGGTGACGGTCGCCGCGTCCCCGGTCTCGACGATCTCCCCGCCGCACATGACCGCCACCCGGTGGCTGATGTGCCGGACCACCGACAGGTCGTGCGTGACGAAGAGGTAGGCGACGCCGGTGCGCTCCTGGATCTCGACGAACAGGTCCAGGACGCGGGCCTGCGTCGACAGGTCCAGTGCGCTGACCGGCTCGTCGCAGACGATGACCCGCGGGTCCCGGGACAACGCCCGTGCGATGGCGATGCGTTGGCGCTGGCCGCCGGAGAACTCCCGCGGCAGCCGCTCCCCGGCGTCGGCGGGCAGCCGGACCTGGTCGAGCAGGTCCTTCACCCGCTTCTCGGCCTCCGTCCGGGAGGTTCCCGCGACTCTCAGCGGCTCGCTGAGGATGTCGGTCACCGTCATCGCCGGATTGAGCGAGGTGTACGGGTCCTGGAACACCACCTGGATGTCGTCGCTGAGCGCCCGGCGCTCCTTTCGGCCCAGGCCCGAGATGACCTTGCCGCGGTAGCGGACGGTGCCGGCGGTGACCGGAGCCAGTCCGAGGACGGCCCGGCCCAGGGTGGTCTTGCCCGAGCCCGACTCGCCGACCAGCCCGAGGGTCTCGCCCGCGCCGATGGCGATCGACACCCCCTTCAGCACCCGGAGCGGCGGCTTCCGCCAGCCTTTCGACGGGTACTCCACGACCACGTCGTCGGCGACCAGCAGAGGTTCAGCCGAGAGCTCCTTGTCCAGTGTCCCGGTCATGCCGGCCCCTCCTGACGTGCGGTGTTCGTGCTCGCGGCCACACTCGCCGGCACGGTGCGGCCGAGCGCGGACCGCGGCTCGGCGTCCTCCAACGTGGACGACAGGAGCATGCGGGTGTACGGGTGCCGCGGATCGGCGAACAACTGCCGTACGGGGGCGGACTCCACCACGGCGCCGGTCTGCATCACCGTCACGCGGTCGCAGATGTCGGCCACCACACCGAAGTCGTGGGTCACCAGGATCACGCCCATGTTCCGCTCGCGCTGCAGGGACCGGATCAGGTCGAGCACCTCGGCCTGCACGGTCACGTCGAGCGCCGTGGTCGGCTCGTCGGCGATCAGCAGGTCCGGTTCGCAGGACACCGCGCCGGCGATGAGGACGCGCTGCGCCATACCGCCGGAGATCTGGTGCGGATAGGAGTCGAAGACCCGTTCCGGGTCCGCGATGCCGACCCGTTCCAGCAGGCCGAGGGTCTTCGCCCTCGCCTCGGCCGCCGACAGCCCGAGGTGCCGGCGCACCGGTTCGACCAGCTGGGAGCCGATACGGAAGGAGGGGTCGAGGTTGGACATCGGCTCCTGCGGCACGTAGGCGATCCGACGGCCGCGGTACCGGTTCATCCCGGCGCGGCCGAGCCCTCCCAACTCCGCGCCGTCGAACACCAGTCGGCCGCTGGAGACCTGGGCCTCCCGGGGCAGGAGGCCGAGGACGGCGAAGGCGGTCTGGCTCTTGCCCGAGCCCGATTCCCCCACGAGTCCGAGGACTTCGCCCCGGCGCACCGTCAGGGAGACACCGTCGACGACGGTCTTCTCTCCCTCGGCCGTCGGATAGGAGACCTTCAGGTCTTCGAGGACAAGCAGGGCGTCGTCCGCCTCTGACGTTTCGGCGGTGACGGACGGCGCCTTCTTCTCCGCGACCTGCTTGCGGGCGGCGGCGCCGCGTGGCCTCCGCGCCTTCACCGCACTCCCGTCCAGCGCGTCCCGCAGGGCGTTGCCCAGCAGTCCGAACGCGGCGACGGTCACCGCGAGCGCCACTCCGGGCCAGACCATCAGGACCGGCTTGGTGTAGATGTTGGCGAAGGCGTCGTTGAGCATGGAGCCCCAGCTCGCCTGGGTCGCCGAGCCCAGGCCGAGGAACTCGAGCCCGGACTGGATGACGATGCCGAGGCCGAGCATCTGGGCGGCCTGGATGATGGTCGGCGCCTGCACGACGGGCAGGATGTGCCGGCGGATGATCCGGGGGTCGGCCAGACCGGAGACCCGCGCCGCGTCGACGTACAGCTCTTCGCGTACGGAGATCACCGAGGCGCGGATCAGCCGGAACACACCCGGCGACATCAGCACGCCGAAGACCGCCATGGCGATGTACGTGTTCTGCCCCACCGCCGACATCACGACCAGCAGCACGATGATCGCCGGTACGGCCATCAGCAGGTTCGCCAGCCAACTGCTCACGGCGTCGAACCACTTGCGGTAGTACCCGGCCACCAGACCTGCGGGAACCCCGATCACCAGGGCGACGGCCACCGCGAGCAGGGCTCCCAGGAGGCTCGTACGAGTGCCGTAGAGCAGTCGGGCCAGGACGTCACGGCCGACGCCGTCACCGCCCAGGGGGTGCTTGCCGCTCATCGGGGCCAGGCTGTCGGTCAGCGAGGTGTGGGCCGGGTCCTGGCCGGTCAGCAGCGGGGCGAACAGGCCGGCCAGCGAGATGAGCGCGAGGAGGACCAGACAGGTCACGGCCACCGGGCTGCGCAGGAGTCGGCGCAGGAGTCCCGCCCGGCCGGGTACGGCGGCCGTGTGTGCCGTCGCTTCGGGCTGAGGAAGCGTCATCCGACACGCACCTTCGGGTTGAGCCATCCGTACGCGAGGTCCATCAGGATGTTCACCACCACGACGAGGGCGACCATCACCACCACGACGCCCATGACGACCGGGGTGTCGCCCTGGGATCCGGCGGTTGTCGCCTGGCTGCCGATCCCGTTGAGGCCGAAGACCTTCTCGACGACCACCGCGCCGCCGACCAGCCCGATGAACTGCAGGGCCAGCACGGTCAGCGCGGCCGGGGCCGCATTGCGCAGCGCATGGCGGAACAGCAGGCTCCGCTCGCTGATGCCACGGCTGCGGAGGGTCCGTATGTAGTCCGCGCGCAGGACGTCGACCATGGAGCCACGCACCTGCTGGGCGGTGGCGGCGATCGCTCCGACGGAGAGCGACAACGCCGGGAGGGTGATCGACTTCAGCCAGCCGCCCGCCGAGTCCGCCAACGGAACGTAACCGGTCGCCGGCAGCCAGCCCAGGTCGACGCCTATCACCACGGCGAACACCAGGGCGACCAGGAAGCTGGGCACGGCGAACCCGAGGACCGCGAGCAACTGCACCAACTGGTCCAGTGCGCCACGGCGGACCGCGGCGGCCACTCCCAGCACCGTGCTCAGCACCGCCGACAGCAGCAGCGCCGCCAGCACGATCGACAGCGTGACCGGCAGTTTGTTGGCGAGTGAGCCCGTCACGGACTCACCGCTGAACCACGAGCTGCCGAGGTTGCCGTGCACCGCGTCCGCGAACCAGTGCCCGTAGCGGACCACGAAGGGCTGGTCGAGTCCGAGTTCGGCGGACTTGGCGGCCACCTGCTGCCGGGTCGCGGTCTGCCCCACGATCTGGCGCACCGGATCGGAACCGGTGAGGCCCATCAGCGCGAAGGTCGTGGTCGCGATCACCAGGACCAGGACCAGCCCGGCGGCGATGCGCCGGACCAAGAAAACAATCATCAGTCTCTCCACCTTGCCTTTCCCTGACCGGTGTTGATCGGCGGCCGGGTGGGGGCGGGGTCACCACCCCCGCCCGGCCCTCGCCCGGGTCAGCCGGCGGGCTTGAAGTTGTAGATCGGGGGAACGGCGGCGAACGTCTGCGGGGTGAAGGTGACGCCCTTGGTCGTCGCGTAGGTGGCCTCCACGGAGTCCCAGGGCGCGTTCCACGCCTGGTCGACGAGGTAGGTGTTGAGCTCCTTGAACAGCGCGTCCTGGGCGGCGCCGGTGGCCGACCGGGCCTTGGTGATCAGGCCGGTGACCTTGGCGTCCTCGGTGTGCAGCGGGTTCCACAGCGCGCTCTTGCCCACCTCGATCTGGATGGTGTCCCAGGGGCGGAAGGAGGCCAGGGTCATGTAGGACAGGGGGTACTTGCCCGCGAGGAGGGCGCTGATGAACTGGGCGACCGGGATCTTGTCGACCTTGACCTTGATCCCGATGTCCTCCAACTGCTGGACCATGGCGGCCTGCTGGTCCGGGAAGACCGCCGAGACATCCGGGACGGTGACCGAGAAGCCGTGCGGATAGCCCGCCTCGGCCAGCAGTTGCTTGGCCTTCGCCGGGTCGTAGGAGTACTTGGAGTTCAGCGAGTCGTCGAAGGCGGAGCCCGCCGGGTTGAAGATCTGGGTCGTCGCCTTGCCCAGCCCCTGCTTCGCCGTCCTGACGATCGTGGAACGGTCGAAGGCGTAGTTCAGGGCCTGGCGGACCCGGACGTCGCCGAGCGCCTTGACGATCTTTCCTTCGCGGTCCCAGATGTAGACACCCTCGACGTCACCGGAGGTGTACTTGGTGACGTCGAGCCCGCTGCTCTTGGCCGGCGCGATGTTCTTCGCACTGGCCAGCAGCGCGCCGTTGACCTGTCCCGAGCGCAGCGCGTTGAGCACGGCGGTCGGGTCGGTCAGCGGCTTGAGGACGATCTTGTCGAAGGGGAAGGCGGCCTTGTTCCAGTAGCCCGGGTTGCGCACGAAGGTGTACGTGCTGCCCGCCGTGGTGGCGGACTTGTCCAGGGTGTACGGGCCGGAACCCACCGGGGTGGTCTTGATCGTCCCCGCGGTGATGGCCTTGGGGCTGGCCATCATGCCGGCCACGTTGCCGAGGTTCGGCACCAGCGAGGGGTCGGGGGCGGAGAGCTTGATCGCGACCGTGGTGGCGTTGACGACGTCGACGCCGCTGATGCTGGCGAGCTGGCCGGCCGCCTCGCTGCTGCCCCCCTTGGTGTGCAGCAGATTGGCCTTGACCGCCGCGGCGTCCAGGGCGGTGCCGTCGGTGAACTTGACGCCGCTGCGCAGGGTCAGCGTGAGTACCGTGCGGGCCGCGTCGTACGACCACTTGGTGGCCAGATTGGGCTTGACCTCGGCCGTCGGGGACAGCCGGAACAGCGAGTCGTATACGGGCTGGTAGTACTGCGCGTTGTTGCCGAGCCCGGCGTCGGCCAGGTCCCACGGCTGCGCCGCGACCAGGGGGGCCAGGGTGAGGGTGCCGCCGGTGGCCGCCTTGCCCGAACCGGAACCTGAGCCCGAGCCGCACGCGGCCGCGGACAACATCAGGGCCGCGGACACGGCCGTCAGCGCGATTCTTCGCATGGGTACTCCGCTGGTGAGTTGATGACCGGGCGGCGTCGGGCATCGAGCCGCCCGCAAGGGCCTCGGAGGTAGTGGGAAACCAGGTCCTGACGCGGCTTCGACCGCTCTTGGCAGTCAGCCGTCCTGGCCGAAGGGGGTGTGTTCGCCACCGTTTTCGGTGGGTGAGAACCAGCCACTGATACGTACAAGTGAAACGTATGCGTAACGTAAGCCCAGCCCTTGGCGGGCCACAAGACCCGTGCGTCACTCTTTTCCGGAAAGCCGGAATTCGGGGGAGAGCGGCGTCATGGCGCGCCCGAAGAAGGCCCCGCGACCGGGGCCGGCGGGCGTCAGGCCGACTCGCGGACGACCAGGCTCAGCGGAGTCGCCTGGGGCGGCGTCGGCAGCGATCGGCCGGTCACGCCACTGACGATCATCCGGGCCGCGCGGCCCACGACGACGTCGAGGTTGTTGTCGATCGTCGTCAGCGGAGGCATCGCGAAGGGCGCCAGCTTGTCGTTGTCGACACCGATCACGGCCAGGTCGCCGGGGGCGGAGAGGCCCACCCTGCGCATGCCCGCGAGGAGGGCGAAAGCCGTCTCGTCGTTGTAGGCGCACACTCCCGTGACGGCGGGGACGGCCGAGTGCCAGCGCTCCGCTGCCGCGGCTGCGGCCGAGATGTCGAGGGGCACCTCAAGCACCACGGGGGGTTCGAGGCCGCGTTCGGCGCAGGCGGCACGGGCGCCGTCGAGCCGCAGGGTCAGGAACCCCTGGAGCCTGGGATCCCCGGGGGCGGCATAGCCGATGAGCGTGTGTCCCGTCGCCGCCAGCCGCTCGACCTGCATGGTGCCGATGAGGCGCTGGGGAATGGTCAGGACACCCGGGTCGACCGTCGGGCCCATCCCGGCGCTGACCACGTGGATTCCGGCCGCCCTCATGCTGGCCACGTCCTCGGCGGAGACGTCGAAGGTCGTCATCACGGCCGCCGGCATGAGTTCCCGCCACAGCGATTCGAGCGGGGCGTGCCGTTCGCGCCGGGTGACGAGGTTCAGGCCGTGGCGCTCCAGCTCGTCGCCGAGCAGCTCGACCAGGGTTGTCAGCGTGCCGCCGACGGGAACGTCCGGAAGGAACATCAGCACCAGATCGCTGCGGCCCAGGCGGAGCGCGCGTGCGGCGGCCGACGGCTTGTAGCCCAGCTTCGCCACCGCATCCAGCACTTTGCGCCGGGTCTGCTCGGAGATCTTCTGGTGCGGCACGTCATTCAGCACATAGCTGACCGTGGTCTGTGAGACCCCTGCCTCCTTGGCGACGTCGGTCGCCGTCACGCGGCCGGTCCTGCGCGCCATGGGAGCCTCCTGGGAACATCTTGGACAAGCCGATACAGCGCGCTCGACTCGACGATGAGCGTCACTGAATCGTAACAGTGAGGATGTGGCGGTGTCCGAGAACCCGGACACGTCCCGCCGCCTTGAGATCTCGGCGACGCCCGGGGCCGGGCAACCTCGCACCGAAAGTTCCGCGACCGAGCGACTGCTTCCGGGCTACGCCTGTCCGGGCTACGCCTGGATGAGGACGGTGAGCCATTCGGCTTCCCAGGGCCGGTACCCGTACCGATCCCACAGTCCCGACACGATCGCCGGGACGTGACCGGCTCCGTAGACGACGGCCACCCGGATCGGCTCCTCGCCGCGCTCCGCGTGGATCTCGCCGAGCGCGTCGAGCAACCGCTGGTCGCGCCGACCGGTCATCGCCTGCTCCACGGGATTGTCGGCCATCATCTCCGCCCGCAGTGTCGACGGCAGATCCTCGACCGCCAGGTCTTCATCGAAGAAGACGCTCGGACCGCGCAGCGCGAACACCAGGCCCATCACCGGGGCCGCGACCATGAGCAGCACGTACATCCACCGCGGCAGTGTCTTGAGGTCCTCGATCGCCTCGGCCGCGGTCACGTCCGGGTTGATGACCGGCACGTCCTTGGGAAGCAGGAGCTCGTCGCGCTGTTCCTGCAGGCCGTTGCGCCGTCGGCGGGGGGCGAACCGGTAGGCAAGCGTGAGGGCGCTCACTCCGGCCGACTTCCCCCGGATTCCCTCGAGGACGATGAGGTCGCATTCCCTGAGCCGGAGGCGGACCTGGGAGTAGAACGTCGGTGAGGCCACATGCAGCATCGGGAAGATCACGAACTCGAGTGGCGCCCCCGTCCGCCTCATGGTGATCACAGCAGATCGGACGGAATATCCGGTCACCTCGATGATCTGCATGATTCCCCCGCGAACCTCGCCCGGTTGCCCCTCCGTCTGTACCAGGACACGAGCCTGCCCGGAGCCGCGGTTCCCTCCCGGCGTTCCGGCACCGGATCCTGCCCGCGGCGGCCTGCGCGCCGGCGGGAGGTTTCCGGCACACCCCCTTGCTCATGGTGTGGTGGTGCGGGGGACGTTGTAGCCCTCGACCCGCAGGCTCGGGCGGGTGACCGGCAGGCCGGCCGGCCAGGTCGCGGTGATGGTCCGTGACTCTCCGGGGAGCAGCCACAGGTAGTTGTCGCTGTAGAGCGTCGGCAGAACGCGGTTGCCGGAGCGGGCGTCGAGGAGCGAGACCCGGAGCATGGCCGCGACGGCCGGGCCCCGGTTGGTCACCCGGGTGGTCGTCGTGCGGCGTTCGGTGCGGGTGGGGCCGACGGAGATCCGGGTCCGCTCCATCCGGCTGAGGGCCCGCATGGCCTCGGGGGAGCGATAGCGCCAGTACGTGTTCTCCGAGAGCAGCGTGCCCCGCGCGTCCGTGAGGCGCAGCCGCAGCAGGTGGAGGTCCGGCAGGCCGTCCTCGACGGGTGCGGTGAACGCGGTGGTGGCGGCGGACGGCGCGATGTCGACGGTCGCGCGCCGTTCGGGGGCGACCTGGCGGCCGGTGAGGTCGTACCGGCGGGCGGTCACGGTCGCGCCGCCGACCGGCCGCGGGGTGTGGTTCACGGCGATCACCCGGCCGTCGACGGGATCGGCCTGCACATGGACCGGCTCGGCTGCCTTCCGGGCACCGTAGTAGGCGCCGTTGACGTCGAAGTCGTAGTCGTAGGTCTGCCAGACCGTGCTGTACCAGGCCGGGTGCGACATCCACAGCATCAGCCCGCTCGCGTCGTCCCAGAGCCGGGCGTTCCAGGCCTCGAACATGGCGCGGATGTTCTCGTAGTTGACGAACTGCGCCTTGCGGCAGAAGTCGTCCAGGTCCGTCGCCGCGCCGAGGCGGGACTCGATGGCGGCCCGGTAGTTCTGCGGAGCCTGGTTCCCCTTGGTGCTCCAGTCGTGGAGGTACCAGGCACCGCCGACGGGCCACTCGGGCTCGTCGCCGACGAGGCGGCGCATCGTCTCGGCGGTCGGGACGACCGGCATGCCGATCTCCGTGTGGAAGCCGAAGCTCCCGCCGCCGTAGGTCGAGGGGGACGAGTAGCGCTCGGGCTCGATCCAGCCGTACGGGCCGCCGCCCGAGACGATCCCGGTCGCGGAGTTGTTCTGGTAGAGGACTCCGGGCGCCTCCTCGCGGACCGCGGCGCGCATGCCGTCGTCCACCGGGCCGGGCGGGTTGCCCTCGTTGGCGCCGCACCACACGACCACGCAGGGGTGGATCCGGTAGCGCCGGACGGTGTCCCGGGCGAGGTCGAGGAAGGCCTGGTGGTCCGGCGGGTCCATGGCCCAGGCGTTGGGGAAGTCGTTCCACACGAGCAGCCCGTGCTCGTCGCAACTGGCGTAGAACTCCTCACGGTTGCTGCTGCCCACCCAGTTGCGGATCATCGTGAAGTTCATGTCGCGGTGCATCCGCACGGCCGTGTCCATGCGCCCGGCCGGCATCCGCCGCAGCAGTTCGTCCCAGCCCCAGTTGCCGCCGCGGCAGAACACCCGGACGCCGTTGACGCTGATCTTCAGCGGCACGGTGGAGTTGTCGACGGACCGCACGTCGGTCCAGTCGGAGCCGTCGTCGGAGACCTGGACGGTGTACGTGCGTGCGTACGCCGTCTCCCAGGTGATGACGACCCGGTCGAACGGCACCGCGCTCCCCAGGTCGACCTGGATCCACTGGCCGTCCTCGAAGGCGGACGACCAGCGGGTGCCCGGGTCGCCGTCGGTGGCGTTGCCCGGCCCGTGCCCGGGATCGTCGACGGAGGACGCGGTGGCAGCCCGGTGCAGGGCCAGATCGGTGTCCGGCGCCGAGCTGTCCAGCACCGCCAGGCTCCACATCGACGCGCCCCAGCCCGTGGCGCGCGTACCGCACAGGACGCGTACGTACCGTGCCGTCCGCCGGGTGAGGTCCACGGTCTGCGGGACCGCGTTGCCGCCCGGCGGGAAGGTGAGCGGGACCTCGTACTCGTAGCCGAACTGGCGTATCCCGAAGCGGGTCGTGCGCCGGTCGCTCTCCTCGCCCCCGACGGAGGCGGTGAGGGTCAGGCGGTGCAGGGTCGGCTCGCCGTAGCCGTTGGGCCACCACAACCCGGGGTTCTGGAGGCGTAGTCGGGGATGGCCGGCAGGGGTGAGGACGACGTCGGTGGTCTCGCCCGCGGGCACGGTGACCGTCTGCGACACCCATACGTCCCCGAAGGCGGCGGTGACGGTGACGCGGGCGGATCCGGTGCCGGCGTTGCGCACCGGGGCCACGACGGTCAGTTCGGCCGTACCCGTGTCGGGCAGGTCGGGCAGCCTGGTGTCCACCCGGGGGTCGCCGAGGACCACCGGGCCGGTCGAGCGCAGCCGGACGTGGTTCCAGATGCCGGCCGCCCGGTCCCGGACCGCCGGCATCCAGTCCCAGCCCGAAGCGGCCAGGTACGTCGGCGAGTTGCGGTTCATCATGTTCGCGCCCGCGTCCACGAAGGCCAGCCCGGCCGGGCCCTTGTCGGCGGGGCTGCCCGGGAAGGGCATCGGGGTGATCTTGACGGCGAGGGCCTGCGCCGGGCCGTCGGCGAGCAGTTTCGTCACGTCGAAGGCGGCACGGGCGAAGGGGAAGGTCAGGTCACCGGCCCGGCTGCCGTTGAGCCAGACCTCGGCCCGGTGGTTGATCCCGTCGAACTCCAGCCAGACCCGGCGTCCGGCGCCGGTGCGCAGGCCCTTGGGGAGGCGGAACTCGCGCCGGTACCACCAGGAGTGCCGCGAAAGCGCCTCCGGGACCCGGAGGTTGTGCAGGCCGGACACCGGGTCGGGCAGCTTCCCCTGGTCCACCAGCGAGGTCAGTACGGTGCCGGGCACCGTGGCCGGCAGCCAACGGCTCGTGTCCACCGAGGGCCTGGACAGCGCGGGTCCGTCGCCGTCGGCCCAGTCGTCCAGGGTCAGGTCCCAGCCGGACTCCAGCGGGACGGTGCCGTCCGCCGCGACGTGCAGGGGTTCGGGGGAGCGGGGATGTGTGCCCCAGTCCGTCCAGCCGGTGGCGCCGGGGCGCGGGGCGTCGCACGTGCCGTACACCTGAAAGCCGTTGAGGCCCAGCGGGTTGGTGTTGGAGCGCTTGTGCACCGTCATGCGCACCCAGCGGGCGTCCACCGGCTCGGACAGGGTGATCTCCATGACCCCGCCCGTGCCGGAGTCGGTGCGGTGCACCGCGGTCCAGGTCCCGCCCTCGCGCGAGGTCTCGATGACGAAGCCGACCGCGCAGCTCGACAGGATCTCCTGTCCCGTCGTGTCGTTGCGCGGGCTGCCGTTCGGCGAGTCGGTGAACGGCGGGTCGTCCACGGTCGCCTCGAAGACGAGCCGCAGCGACTCGACCCGGCACCGGGCCTGGAGGTCGACGCAGATCCACTGCGGGTCGCCGGCGGCGGCCCGCCATCCGGAGCCCCGGACGCCGACCGTGCCGAGACCGTCCACGGCGAACTCCGCGGGCGTGGCCGCGTAGTCCGTGGAGGACACCGAGACCGGCCGGTAGGCGGCGAGTTCGCCGCCGGAGGAGCTTCGTGGCGGCTGTCCGGATCCGGCCGTGGCGGTGGTGGCGAACGGGCCCATGCCGAGCCCGAATCCGGCCAGCAGGGTGGTGCCGGCGGAGAGGACGGCACGGCGGGACGGCGGAGTTGACTGATCCGACATGGACGAGGGCTCCGATCAGGGGAGTTCGAGCCGGGCACCAGGGTGATGACAACGTTGCCATCGCTTCTGACAACGTTGCCGAACACTGCCGTCGCGAGGTGGACCTGTCAAGACTCTGTGCACGCCTCCGCTCTGCTTCTATTAAATTAGTAATTATTCTTGACACGGTTTCGGCCGCGGGCCACAGTCTTCGCCGTGACGTCGTTGGCCTGCTCCGGCAGAGCGGCCCGCGTCCCGTTCTCCTGCTTCCCGACCCTTGGGAGACGTACGTGACCTCGCACCCGCCCGCACCGGGACCCCGGCACCACCGCTTCACCCGGCCCGCCCTCGCGGCCGCCGTCGCGGTGGTCCTGGCCGCCACCGTGACCCCCGACGCCGTCGCGCAGACGGCCGTCGACCAAGGCGCACCCGCCGGCTACGACAGCGGCCTCGCACCGACGCCCTACATGGGCTGGAACACCTACTACGGGCTCGGCGCGCCCACCGAGAAGGAGGTGCGCGCCGTCGCCGACAAGCTGGTCAGCAGCGGTCTGCGGGACGCCGGCTACGACATCGTGTGGCTGGACGGCGGCTGGCAGGCCGACAACCCCCGGGACGCCCAGGGCCGGTTGACGGCCAACCCGGACCGCTTCCCCTCCGGTATCCCGGCCCTCGTCTCCTACCTGCACAAGCGCGGACTCAGGGCCGGCATCTACACCGATGGCGGTACCTACGACGGCGGCAAGAGCTGCGGTCTGGGCAGCCGTGGGTACTACGACCAGGACGCACGGCAGTTCGCGAGCTGGAAGATCGACGCGATCAAGGTCGACTTCCTCTGCGGGATCGGCGCGAAGCTCGATCCGGGGCCCGCCTACAAGGAGTTCAGCGACGCGGTCGCCAAGTCCGGCCGGAAGATGCTGCTGAACCTCTGCAACCCGCTCACCGACGACTGGGGCCTGCCGCACACCCCCGAGCAGGACGCCCACAACACCTACGTCTACGCCCCGGCGATCGCCGACTCCTGGCGCACCGGCACCGACATCGCCTGGGGCACCCCGAGCCCCGGCGAGTGGCCCAACATCCTGCGCAACATGGACGCCAACGCCTGGCACCCCGAGGCGCAGGGCCCCGGCCACTACAACGACCCCGACTACCTCATCCCCATGCGGAAGATGACCGACGGGACGTACGAGCTCACGCAGGAGGAGTCCACCACCCAGTTCGTGATGTGGGCCGAGATGGGCTCACCGCTGATGCTGGGGTCCGACCCGCGCACCCTGTCCGACTCGATGCTCGGGACCCTCCGCAACCCGGAGATCATCGCCGTCGACCAGGACCCCCTCGCCGTCCAGGGCGTACGGATCGCGACCGATTCCGTCGGTGACGTGTACAGCAAGGTGCTTCGGGGGGACGGACAGCGCGCGGTCGTCCTGCTCAACCGCTCCGACCAGCCGGCCCTGCGCACCGTGCAGTTCGCCGACACCGGCCTCGGCGGCCCGGTGCGCGTCCGTGACCTGCGGGCGCGTGCCGACCGGGGCACCCACACCGGGTCGTACACCGTCGAGGTCCCCGCGCACGGCACCGCGTTCCTCAAGCTCACCGGTGCCGACGCCCTGCCGGGGACGGACCTGGGCGTGACGGCCACGGCGAGCCCGGCCGTCGTCGGCGACGGTTCCACCTTCTTCCGGGGGCCGCACGGCTCGCTCGTGGAGAAGACCGACGGGAAGACGCAGGACCTCGGCGGTCCCGCGCAGGGGAAGATCCTGGGCCAGCCCGCCGCGTACGCCTCCGCCGGCGGCCGGATCGACGTCTTCGTACGCGGCGCCGACTCGCGGGCCTACCGGCGGGTCTACGCCGACGGCCGCTGGGGCCGATGGCAGGCCCTGGGCGGCGAGCTGACCGACGCGCCGTCCGTCGCCTTCACCGATCCCGCCCACTGGACGCTGTTCGCACGCGGCGCCGACGGCACGGTCGTGCAGCGCGGTCCGGCGTCCGGCTGGTCCTCCCTCGGCGCGCCCGCCGGACGTCAGGTCTCCGGCCGCCCGTCCGCCGTCGTCGACGCGCAGGGGCGCGTCCATGTCGCCGTACGCACCGCCGCGGACGACGTGTGGACCCTGACCCGGGACACCTCGGGGACGTGGTCCGACTGGACCGCCCTCGGCGGGACCGTCAGCGGCAGCCCGACGCTGGTCGCCGCCGGAGACGCGGTGCTGCTGTACGTGCGGGCCGCCGACTACACGCTCTGGCAGCAGCGGTACGCCGACGGCGCCTGGCAGGGCTGGAGCAAGCGGCAGGAGTTCCCGAGCGCCGCGTTCGACGGATCGCTCGGCGCGGTCGCCGGCCCGGACGGAGCCGTGGACGCGGTGTTCCGCGGAGTCGACGGCCACGTGTACCGGACCCAATTCAAGTGAACGAGGAATCCAACATGGCCAACCCCCAGACCAGCAGACGGCGGTTCCTCGCCGGACTCGGTGCCGCCGGGACCGCGGCACTGCTCAGCGGCTGTGTCACCGACACCTCCTCCGGCAAGGGCTCCTCGAAGGGCGCGGTGACCCTCCAGTCCAACCTGTCCGCCCCGCAGGCCAAGACCGCGATGGAGGACCTGGTCGCGGCGTACGGCAAGAAGGGGTCCGGCAAGGCCAGTCTCAACACGATCGCCGCCGAGACCTTCCGCACCCAGCTGCCGACCTACCTCACCTCGGCCAACCCGCCGGACGTGTACACCTGGTACCCCGGCTCGGTCGCGGACGCCTACGCCAAGAAGAACCTGCTGCTCGACCTCGACGAGGTGTGGAGCTCCTCGCCCGACCTCAAGCGGTACACCAAGGCGCTGAACTCGCTCTGCACCGCCAGCTCCGGCAAGAAGGTCTTCGTGCCCAACACCTACTACTGGTGGGGCATGTTCTACCGGAAGTCCAACTTCGCCAAGTGGGGCGTGAGCGAGCCCACGAGCTGGGACGGCTTCCTCGACCTGTGCGACAAGCTCAAGAGCAAGGGCGTCGCCCCGATCGGGCTCGGCGCGGGCGGCAACACCCCCTGGGTGGCGGCGGCCTGGTTCGACTACCTGGACATCCGGATCAACGGCGCCCAGTACCACCGTGAACTCCTCGCCGGGAAGCACCGGTTCGACGACCCCGAGGTGCGCAAGGTCTTCGACCGCTGGCAGGAGGTGCTGCCGTACTTCGACCCGAACGGCACCGCCCTCGCCTTCCAGGACGCCACGACCGCCCTGCTGGGCGGCAAGACCGGCATGATGCTCATCGGCACCTTCTTCGCCGACTCGGCACCCAAGAGCGCCCTGGACGACATCGACTTCTTCCGCTTCCCCGTCATCGACTCCAAGGTGCCGCTCGCCGAAGAGGCGCCGGTCGACGGCTACTTCGCCAGCGCCCGCACCGGCCGCCGCGACCAGGTCATCGACCTGATGAAGTACCTCGCCACCGCCGAGGCCCAGGAGATCTACATCAAGGGCTCCTCCGGCACCGTCCTGCCCTGCAACCCGGACGCCAAGGACGCCGGCACGGCGCTGGTGAAGAAGGGCCGTGCGCACGTCGCCGAGGCCGCCGAGATCACCCAGTTCTTCAACCGGGACTCCAGCGACGCCCTCCAGCCCACCGCGGACACCGCGCTGACCAAGTTCCTGGCCAGGCCGAAGCAGATCGGCAGCATCCTGACCGACTGGCAGCGCGATGCCCAGAAGATCTGGAACGCCTGACGTGGCTGTGCTCACCGCCCCCGACCGGAAGTCCCCGGCCCGCCTGCCCGTCAGCGGCAGGCGGCCCCGGGGCCCCCGGCGCACTCCGCCGCTGGTCCTCGCCTTCGTCCTGGTCCCGCTGCTCGCCGAGGCCGTGTGGGTGTTCTGGCCGGCCCTGCAGGGCTTCTACCTCGCCCTGACCAAGTGGGACGGCGTCTCCCCGCCGCAGTTCATCGGCCTGGACAACTTCCGGGAGATGGCCCACGACGACGTCTTCCGCAGCGCGCTCGGCCACACCGTGCTGTGGCTGGTCCTCTTCGGCGGCCTGTCCGCCGTCCTGGGGCTCGCCGCCGCGCTGCTGCTCCAGCAGGAACGGCGCGGGGTCGGCTTCTACCGGGCCGCGCTGTTCCTGCCGGTCGTCTTCTCGCTGGTCGCCACCGCCCTGGTCTGGCAGGCGGTCTACCAGCCCGACGGCGTCCTCAACCGGGTGCTGGACGGGGTGGGCCTCGGCAGCCTCCAGCACGCCTGGCTCGCCGACCAGGACACCGCCCTGTACGCGGTGATCGTGCCCGCCCTGTGGCGGCAGATCGGCTACGTCATGGTCCTGTACCTGGCCGGCCTCAAAGGCATCGACCCGGCGCTCTACGAGGCCGCCAAGGTCGACGGCGCGAGCGCCTGGCAGCGGCTCCGGCACGTCACCCTGCCCCAGCTGCGCAGTGTCAACGCGGTCGTCCTGTCGGTCATCGTCATCGACTCGCTGCGCTCCTTCGACGTCGTCTGGTCGCTCACCCGCGGCGGCCCCTACCACTCGTCCGAGCTGCTGAGCACCTACATGTACTCGACCGCCTTCCAGTCCCTGCGACTCGGCTACGGCTCCGCCCTGGCCGTCGTCATCTTCGTCCTCGCCTTCGGGGTCATCGCCTCCTACCTCGTGCGCGCCTTCCGGGAGGCCGACTGATGTCCGCCGACACCGCGGCCAACTCCACCGCACTGCGTCGCAGGCGGGCCGCCACCGCCGGATTCCACCTGGGCGCGGGCGCGTTGGCCGTGCTCTGGCTGCTGCCCATCGCCCTGGTCCTGGTGACCAGCCTGCGCTCCTTCGACGACATCGCCGCCCACGGCCTGGGCAGCTGGCCGCACTCCTTCACCCTGTCCAACTTCGGCCAGGCCTGGACCGGCGGCGGCCAGCAGCGCGCCCTGATCAACAGCCTCCTCGTCACCGTCCCCTGCGTCCTGGTGACGCTGGCCCTCGCCGCGATGGCCGCGTTCGCCCTCAGCCGCTACGAACTCCCCTTCCGCCGCTCCCTGTTGCTGCTCATGCTCGGCGGCAACCTGCTCCCGCCGCAGATCCTGCTCATCCCGGTGTCCAAGCTCAGCGAAGTGATGGGCGTCTACGACACCCTGCCCGCGCTGATCGGTGTGCAGATCGGCTTCGGCGTCGGCTTCTACGTCTTCGTCCTGCACGGCTTCATGCGGTCGATCCCGGTGGAGATCCAGCAGGCGGCGGTCGTCGACGGCGCCGGACCCTGGCAGATCTTCTGGCGGATCATCCTCCCGCTGACCCGCCCCGCCCTGGCCGCCCTCAGCGCGCTCTCCTTCACCTGGATCTTCAACGACCTGCTCTGGGCGATCACCGTCCTGCGCAGCGACACCAAGATGCCGATCACCGCCGCCCTCATCGGACTCCAGGGCCAGTACGTGTCGGAGTGGAACGTGATCGCCGCCGGGTCGGTCATCGCCGCCGCACCCACGGTCGCCGTGTTCCTGCGCTTCCAGCGGCACTTCGTGGCCGGCCTCAACCTGGGAGCAGTCAAGTGACGTACCGGCGCTGGACCTTGCGGACAGCCAACACCAGCTACACCGTCCGGCTGTCGCCGGACGGACCCTGGGCCGAGCTCGACGCCTGGGGCCCGCTCGGCGTCGAGGACGGGCCGTCCGCCCTGGACTGGTCCCACCGCACCCACTTCATCACGCCCGCCGACGCGGCCCCGGCCGAGTATCTGCCGTACGGACTACGGCCGTTCACCGGATCCGAACTGGTGGTACGAGGTCCGGGCGAGGACCGCGGCGTGTGGTGGGAGTTCGACGGCGCACAGGAGTCGGACGGGGGCCTGCGGCTCGCCTTCACGGACGAGGTGATCGGCCTGCGGACGGTCCTCTGCTACGAGACCGTCCCCGGCACCGACGTGATCCTCCGCTGGACCGAGTTCACCGCCACGGCCGAACTCCGCCTGGAACGCCTCGACTCGGCGGCCGTGAACATCCCGGTCACCGGTGCGGCCCGGCTGACGTACCTCGCCGGGCAGTGGTCGCAGGAGTTCCAGCGCACTCAAGTCGACCTCCCCCGGGGCACATTCACCATCGGCAGCCTGCAGAGCGTGCCCGGCCACGCCTACGCGCCCTGGCTCGCCGTTCAAGACGCGGAGGACGTGCAGTCCGCGTACGGTGTCGCCCTCGAATGGCCGGGCAACTGGCACATCACGGCGGAGGCCGAGCCGGGCGGGACCGTCCGGGTCCGGGCCGGCCGGGTTCCGCACGAGGGCGCCGTACACCTGGCCCCCGGGGAGACCCTCGCGACTCCCCGGCTCGCCTGTGCCTTCAGCCCGGACGGACTCGACGGCCTGTCCCGGGTCTGGCACCGCTACGAGCGCCACCTCTCCGGCGACCGGCTGCACCGCCCCCGCAAGGTGCTCTACAACTCCTGGGAGGCCACCGGCTTCGACGTCGAGGCGGCCGGGCAGCTGGAGCTGGCCAAGGTCGCCGCGGACATCGGGGCCGAGCTGTTCGTCGTGGACGACGGCTGGTTCACCGGCCGCGCCGACGACACCGGGGGACTGGGCGACTGGTACCCGGACCCGGAGGCGTTTCCGCAGGGCTTCGACCGGTTCGTGGCGGACGTCCGCGCCCTCGGCCTGGACTTCGGCCTGTGGGTGGAGCCGGAGGCGGTCAGCCCCGGCAGCCGGCTGTACGCCGAACACCCCGAGTGGGTCTACCGCATCGACGGCCGCCCGGCCCGTCTGGTCCGCAACCAGCTGCTCCTCGACCTGGGCCGGACCGACGTCCAGGACTTCGTCATCGGCACCCTCGACCGGCTGCTCGGCGCCCACGGCATCGGCTATCTGAAGTGGGACATGAACCGCCCGCCCACCGAACGCGGCCGCCCCGGCGCCGGCCCCGCCGACCTGGTCGACCTGGACGCCGAGCACGTCGCCGGATACCTGCGGGTCCTCGACCACCTGCGCGCCGCCCACCCCGACGTCACCGTCGAGGGCTGCGCCGGCGGCGGCGGACGGATCGAGCACGCCACCCTCGCCCGCACCGACGTCGTCTGGCCCAGCGACAACACCGCGCCGCTGGACCGGCTGCGCATCCAGCACGGCTTCCTGCACGCCCACGCGCCGCACGTCATGAGCTCCTGGGTCACCGACGCCCCCGGCATCTTCGACCCGCGCCCGCGCAGCCTCGCCTTCCGCTTCGTCAACGCCATGTGCGGCGTCCTCGGGATCGGCGCCGACCTGCGCGCCTGGACCCCGGAACAGCGGGCCGAGGCCGCCCGGTGGATCGCCCGGTACAAGGAGGTGCGGGACGTCGTCCACCACGGGGAGGCCCGGCTGCTCGGCACACCGGACGACCCCACCTGCGGCGTGCAGTACGACGCCGGTGACCGTACCGTCGTCGCCGCGCTCTCCACCGGCCGCCTCGACGGGGCACCGCTGCTGCCCGGCCGCCCCGCGCGGCTCCGGCTGCGGGGCCTGGACCCGGCGGCGCGCTACCGGGACACGGCGACGGGAACGTCGTACGGCGGAGCCCATCTGCTCCACCACGGCCTGCCGTTCGCGTGGAGTGCCGAGCACGACGCCGACCTGGTGGTGCTGAGACGCCTGTAGGACGCATATGTTGCCAGCAGCTCACCCTCTAAGGAGCCCGATGGACCAGTCCGTGCCACGGTACGGTGCCCGCTTCACCGGCCGTACCGCCGTGGTGACCGGCGCCGCCTCCGGCATCGGAGCCGCCACCGCCGCACGCCTCGCAGGGGAGGGCGCCGCCGTCGTCCTCGCCGACATCGCGGACGAACGCGGCCAGGCCGTGGTGGACGGGATCGAGAAGGACGGCGGCCGGGCCCGGTACGTGCACGCGGACGTCGCCGCCGAGGACGACTGGACGCGGATCGTGACCGCCGCCCATGCCTTCGGACCGGTCGACGTGCTCGTCAGCAACGCGTACACCGTCGAGGTCCTGCCGGCCCACGAGATGACCCTGCCGTCCTGGCAGCGGCAGCTCGCCGTCAACCTCACCGGCGGCTTCCTCGGCGTCAAGGCCGTCCTGCCCGACCTGCGCGCCCGCCGCGGCGCCGTGGTGCTCACCTCGTCGGTGCACGCCCACGCGGGCATCCCCGGCCACCCCGCCTACGCCGCGGCCAAGGGCGGCCTGCTGTCCCTGTGCGGACAGCTCGCCGTCGAGTACGGGCCCGAGGTGCGCGTCAACGCGGTACTCCCCGGGCCCATCCTGACCGGGGCCTGGAACAGGGTGCCGCCGGAGGAGCGGCAACGCAGCGTCGCCGGAACGGCCGCCCGCCGGTTCGGCACCCCCGAGGAGGTGGCCGCCGCGATCGCGTTCCTCTGCGCCGACGAGGCCTCCTACATCACCGGGTCCAGTCTCGTCGTGGACGGTGGCTGGAGCGTCGTGAAGGCCTCCGCATGATGCCCCTTGAACAGAAAGGCTGTACGACATGACGCCCTACGCCCGCCGCGGTGTGCACGGCCAGACCGTGGAGGCCCTGGCGCGCCGCATCCTGGGCGGCGAGATCCCGGAAGGGGCCACGCTCGACCTGGTGGCGCTGCAGAGCGAACTCGACGTCAGCCTCACCGCCCTGCGCGAGTCCCTCAAGGTGCTCGCCGCCAAGGGCATGGTCGACGCCCGCCAGAAACGCGGCACCTTCGTACGGGCTCGCGCGGACTGGAACCTGCTCGACGCCGACGTGCTGCGCTGGCAGTTCGAGGGCGGCGGTACGACCGGCGCGGAGTGGTCGCTGCTGCGCAACCTCGCCGAGGTCCGCGCCATCATCGAACCGGCCGCCGTCCGGCTCGCCGCCGAGCGCCGCACCGAGGCCGACCTGCTGCTGCTGGAGACGGCCGTGGAGGCGATGGGGAGGCAGGAGGCCGACCCCGGCCACGCCGTCGACGCCGACCTCGCCTTCCACCGCGCCCTGCTCGCCGCCACCCACAACGAACTGCTCGAACGCATGGAGATGGTGATCGAGTCGGGGCTGGCCCACCGGGACCGGATCGTGCACAGCGCCCCGCACAGCGAGGATCCCGTCCCCGCGCACCGCGCCGTCCTGGACGCCGTGCGCGACCGCGACCCACAGGCGGCCGAGACCGCCATGCGGGCCCTGCTCGACCAGGCGGGCCGCGACCTGGCACGGCTCGACGGCCCCGAGGACGGGACCGGGAGCAACGACACGAAAGGCAGCGGCGGCCAGTGAAGATCGACCGGATAGAGACCTTCCTCGTCCCGCCGCGCTGGCTGTTCTGCCGCGTCGAGACCGACGACGGAGTGGTCGGCTGGGGCGAACCCGTCGTCGAGGGGCGCGCCGAGGTCGTCCGTGCGGCCGTCGACGTCCTCGCCGAATACCTGGTGGGGCAGGATCCGCTGCGCATCCAGGACCACTGGCAGGTGCTCACCAAGGGCGGCTTCTACCGGGGCGGGCCGGTGCTGTCGAGCGCCGTCGCGGGCCTCGACCAGGCCCTGTGGGACATCGCCGGCAAGACCTACGGCGCGCCCGTGCACGCCCTGCTGGGCGGTCCGGTGCGCGATCGGGTACGGGTCTACGCCTGGGTCGGCGGCGACGAACCCGCCCAGCTGACCGAGCAGATAGCGGCCCAGGTCGAGGCGGGCTTCACCGCGGTGAAGATGAACGCCGCCGGGGCCACCTCGCCGCTGGCCACGGCGGCGGAGACGGCGGCCGTGGTCGCCCGGGTGAGCGCCGCCCGGGACGCCCTCGGCCCGGAGCGGGACGTCGCCGTCGACTTCCACGGCCGCTTCACCGCCGCGAGCGCCCGCCGCGTCCTCGCCGAACTCGCCCCGCTGCACCCGCTGTTCGTGGAGGAACCGGTCCTTCCCGAGCAGGGCCACCTGCTGCCCGGACTGGTCTCCGCGAGCCCGGTGCCGCTGGCCACCGGCGAACGCCTGTACTCGCGCGCCGAGTTCCTGCCCGTCCTGGCCGCCGGCATCGCGGTCGCCCAGCCGGACCTCTCGCACGCCGGCGGCATCTCCGAGGTGCACCGCATCGCCTCGCTCGCCGAGACCTACGGCGCCCAGCTCGCCCCGCACTGCCCGCTCGGCCCCATCTCCCTCGCGGCCGGCCTCCAAGTCGCCTTCGCCACCCCGAACTTCCTCATCCAGGAACAGAGCCGCGGCATCCACTACAACAAGGAAGCCGACCTCCTCTCCTACCTCGTCGACCCCGAACCCTTCCGCTTCGTGGACGGGCACGCGCACCGCGGTGACGCCCCCGGGCTCGGCATCACCCTCGACGAGTCGGCCGTACGCGCGGCCGACCGTACGGGGCACCGGTGGCGCAACCCGGTGTGGCGGCACGCCGACGGCTCCTTCGCGGAGTGGTGACCGTGCCGCTCGACGCCGTCACCGACCTCGCGCACGGCGGCCGCTGGACCTCGCTGCGCCGCGGCGGCCGTGAGTGGCTGTGGCGGCGCGAGAGCCCCGAACGCCACGGCGTGGCACCGGGCGACGCGTTCGTGGACGCGGGAGGACTGGAGGAGTGCGTCCCCACCGTCCGCGGCACCCCCGACCACGGGGACGCCTGGTCCCGGCCCTGGACGCGCGACGGTGACGGTGCCGGGGAGACCGTCCGCTGCGACCGCTTCACCCTGACGCGCACGCTGCGCGACACGGCCGACGGTGTCGAGGCCGACTACGTGCTGACGGCCGACCCCGGCTTCCGCTTCCTCTGGGCCGCCCACGCGCTCCTCGACCTCTCCGAGGAAGCCGTCCTGCGGGCCCGGGAGGGGGCGCCCACCCGGCTGTTCCCGGAGGCGGCGCCCCTGCTGGACGGTCCCTGGCCGGACGGCGCACCCTGGGTGACGGGCACCTGGCCCGCACCCCTGGGGCTGCGGCTCGACCGCTTCGGACCGGACGACGGTACGGCGGTCGGGGCCGTGGTGGACGGCAACCGGTGCTGTGTGCACGACGGCACGGACCGGCTAGCCCTGGCCGTCGAGGCGGAGGGACAGCCGCTCTCCGTCGCCCTGTGGCGCAACCTCGGCGGCTTCCCCGCCGACCGGCCCTATCGCAGTACGGGCGTCGAGCCGATGCTCGGCCGCGTCTTCGACCTCGCCGACGCGGGCCCGGACGACGCCGCCCGCGTCCCCGCCTCGGGCGAGGTCCGCTGGCGGCTCACCATCGGCACCGACTGCCACTGCCCCCGCTGACCATGGAAGGAGCCCCGCTCGTGGATCTGCGAGCCGCCCTCGCCGCCCGCCGTCTGCTCGCCATCGTGCGCGGCGGCGACCCGGAAGCCGCCCTGCGCACCGTGCTGGCCCTGGCCGAGGAGGGCATCGAACTGATCGAGGTGTCGCTCAGCGGCGCGGACGCCCTCGCCGTCATCGCCCGGGCCCACAAGGAACTCGGCCCCGAACGGCCGCTGGGCGCCGGCACGGTGCTGACCGCCGCCGACGCGCACGCCGCCCACCGTGCGGGCGCCACTTTCGCCGTCACCCCGGGTCTCGGCGCCGGTGCCGACACCGCGCGGCAACTCGGCATGCCGGTCCTGGCCGGCGTGCTGACCCCCACCGACGTGATCGCCGCGCAGGCCCGTGGCGCGGCCGCGCTGAAGCTCTTCCCGGCCGCCGAGGCCGGGGGAGCGGCCTACCTGAAGGCGCTGCGCGGACCGTTCCCCGACGCCGCGTTCGTCCCGGTCGGCGGCGTCGACGTGCCGGCCGCGCGGGCCTACCTGGCCGCCGGGGCCACCGCCGTCGGCATCGGCTCCCCGCTCGTCGGGGACGCGGCGGACGGCGGCAGCATCACCGCCCTGCGCGAGCGGGCCCGCGCCTTCCGGGCCGCCGTACCGGAGGAGGGACCGGCGTGACGGCCCCCTGGCGTCCGGCCCCGGGACCGGTCGTCTGCCTCGGCGAGACCATGGCCGCCCTGGCCCCCGACCCGCCCCGGCCGCTGGCGGACGCCGAGCAACTGCGGCTGTCCGTCGCGGGCGCGGAGTCCAACGTGGCCATGTACCTCGCCGACCACGGCATTCCGGCCCGCTGGCTCTCGGCCGTCGGCGACGATCCGCTGGGCCGCCGGGTGCGCGCCGCGGTCGCCGCCGCCGGGGTCGACGTGACGCATGTGCGCACCGACCCGCACCGGCCCACGGGCCTCCTCCTCAAGAACCCGGGCCCCGCCGGCACCCGCGTCCACTACTACCGCGCCGGCTCGGCGGCCTCGGCCCTCGGCCCCGGCCTGCTCGACGGCGAACCCCTGAGCTCGGCGGCCCTCCTGCACCTCACCGGCATCACCCCCGCCCTCTCCGCGTCCTGCCGCGCCCTGGTGACCCGGGCCCTCGACACGCCCGCGGCCGAACGGCCGTACGCCGTCAGCTTCGATGTCAACCACCGGGTCGCGCTGTGGCCGGACGGCACCGCGCCGGCACTGCTGCGTGCCCTCGCCGACCGCGCTGACATCGTTTTCGTGGGCCTCGACGAGGCCCAGGAGCTGTGGGGCGGCGACCTGACCGTCACCGGCCTGCGAGAGCTGCTGCCCGGGCCGCGGATCCTCGTCGTCAAGGACGGCGCCCGGGCCGCGACCGCCGTGACCGCGAACGGCGCGTGCACGGTGCCCGCGCTGCGGACGGCCGTGGTGGAACCGGTCGGCGCGGGCGACGCGTTCGCGGCGGGCTTCCTGGCCGGGCTGCTGCGCGCGGAGACGCCGGCCCGTGCCCTCCGGCTCGGCCACCTCACCGCCGTCTCCGCCCTCAAGGTGACGGGGGACCACGGTCCTCTGCCCGAGCCGACGGACATCGCCCGGCTCCTCGAACTCACGGACCGGGACTGGCAGCGGTACGACGACGGATCCGGCGACGGACCGGCGGCCGGGCCGGAAGGGCGGCGGCGAGAAGGCTCCGAGGCGGTTCAAAGTTAGTTAATCAAGGTGATGGAATAATCGCCGGGCCGTCGCTAGACTCGCCAGCGCGATCGGCGGGGCCGGGGCCTGTCCGGCGGATCAGGTCGAAGGAAATCGGCGGCGACACATCGGTGTCGGTGTCGGTGTCGGCGTATGCCGGTCATCGGTGGGCGCCGGTACGGGTACGGGCGTGTACCGGTGCCGGCGCGGGCCGGTACGGCTGTGCGCCGGTGCCGGTGCGGCCGATGTGTGCGTGCGCCGGTGCCGGCGCGAGGTCGGCTTTGGCAGGTGCGTGCGTGCCCTTCGCACGCAGAGAAGCAAGTGTCCCGGAAGTAAGTGTCCCGCACCCCGTTTGGACAGCGAGGGAGTGTGCGACCGGTCGGTCCCGCGCTGCCTCCGACTCTCGTCGAGAGGTGACACATGCTCCGAAGAATCCGACGACCCTCCTTCTGGCTCGGCGGTATGGCCTCCGTCGCCGCCGGTGCGCTGTTCGTCGTTCCCGGCACCGACGGCCGGGCCGGCGCCGCGGCCGGGGCCGATGCCCGGCCGGCCGCCGCGACGGCCGGTGCCACGACGCCGTTCGTGACGGTCGAGGCCGAGACCGGCACGCTCGGCGGCGGCGCGGCCGTCCGCTCCCTCAAGCCGGGGGCCGCGGTGCCGTCCGTGGCCACCCTGGAGACCGAGGCCTCCGGGAACTCGCTGGTCGAGCTGAAGGGCACCAGCAACTCGGTGACCTTGAAGAACAGTTCGGGCAAGGCGGCCAACAGCCTGGTGGTGCGCGCCTCCATCCCCGACTCGGCGACCGGCGGTGGCATCGACGCGACGCTCGACCTCTATGTGAACGGCACCTACCGGCAGGCGATCACCCTGAGTTCCAAGCAGGCCTGGAACTACCGAGACGCGACCACCAACCCGGACGACCCCAACGCGGGCGGAATGCCGTACCGCTTCTACAACGAGTTCCCCGTCCGGGTCACCGGCACCGCCATCCCGGCGGGCGGCACCATCACCCTCCGGAAGGACTCCGCCAACACCGCCGCGGTCTACGACGTCGACTCGGTCGACCTGGAGAACGTCGGAGCCGCGCGGACCCAGCCGGCCGACTCGCTCTCCGTCGTCGGCTACGGCGCGGACCCGAACTTCGGCACCGACTCGACCGCCGCCATCCAGAACACGGTCAACGCCGCCAGGACACAGGGCAAGTCGGTGTGGATCCCGCCGGGCAAGTACCTGACGAACAGCCTGTCGGGCACGACGCTCAACTTCACCGGCGTGACGGTGGAGGGTGCCGGCATGTGGTACACGACGATCTACCGCAGGCCGCCGCTGCCGGCCACCTGGCGGTCGCAGATCCTGGTGGGCTCGGGCACCACGCTGCGGGACGTCCAGATCGACACCAACGCCGTCTGGCGGGGCGTCGGCGGCTCCGGCGGCGCGGACTACGGCATCAACGCCAGCGGCGCCGGCGGCTGGCTGGTCGAGCGCATCTGGACCCGGCACACCGACGCCAACTGGCTCTCCGGCTCCAACGGCATCGTCCGGGACAGCCGGACCGCCGACTCCTACGGCGACGGCTTCAACATCAACAACAGCAACACGCCGAACCCGGACAAGCTCGGCTACCACATCACGGTCCAGAACAACTTCGCCCGGGGCACCGGCGACGACTCCTTCGCGACCTACTCCGACGCCGGCGCGAGCGGCACCAACGGCCAGGTCGACGGCGCGAAGATCATCGACAACACCGCCATCGCGCCCTGGTGGGCCAACGGCCTGCGGATCGCCGGCGGGCGCAACGTCGAGATGACGGACAACCTGGTGAACAGTGTGTCCTCCAACAGCGCCCTGGACATCGGGGTGTTCGGCGACACCGGCCACCCCCTGGAGTCGGCCACGGTCAGCGGCAACGTCCTGATCGGCGGCGGCGGTTGGAACGGCGTCCGGCACGGGGTACGGATCAGCTCCCCGGCCAGTACCTCGCTGTATCCGGACGCCTATACGAACGTCACCCTGAGCAACAACGTGTTGCGCGGAGCCTTCCGCGCGGGCCTCTACATCGACCGCAAGAACGTCAACGTGACGCTGACCGGCAACACGATCGACGCTCCGGCCGACCAGGGAATCTGGGTCGCCTCGGGGGTCACCGGCACCGGGACCTTCTCCGGCAACACCATCCAGAACCTGCGGTCGGGCCAGGTCGCGACCCAGAACGACTCGGCGTCCACCTTCGACATCACCGGCTGACCGGCACCTGCCCGCACACCGCGCGCAGGGTTCATAAAACGTATTGACAAACTGTCGGGGGCATCCATAGGTTCACATCGCCCCTAGTCCGACCCGCCTTTCATTTCCGACCCGCCCTTTCAATACCGACCGCCGCGCACAGCCGTGCGGCGCCGATGGGAGCGTGCGATCACCTTGACCACCGACATCCGGCGGGCGCTGGTCGTCCGCGGCGGTTGGGACGGGCATCAGCCCGTGACGATCAGCGACGGCTTCGTCCCCTTCCTCAAGGAGAACGGGTTCGTCGTCGAGACCTCCGAAGACCTCGCGGTGTACGAGGACACGGAGCGCCTGGCCGCCACCGACCTGGTCGTGCAGTGCTGGACCATGGGCACCATCACCCGGGAGCAGAGCGACAACCTCGCCGCCGCGGTACGCGCCGGCACCGGCCTGGCCGGCTGGCACGGCGGCATCGTCGACAGCTTCCACGACCACGGCTACCACCTGCTGACCGGCGGCAAGTTCGTGATGCACCCGCCGGGCTTCCACGACCACACCGTGCACCTGCTGCCCGAGCGGGCCGGCCACCCGGTCGTCGCGGGGCTCGACGACTTCGCCGTGCACACCGAGCAGTACTGGCTGCTGACCGACCCCCACATCGACGTCCTCGCGACCACCACCTTCCCGGCCGACGAACTCCGGGACCGGCCCGCGGTGATGCCCGCCGTGTGGACCAGGACCTGGGGCGCGGGGCGGGTCTTCGTCTCGGCCATCGGGCACAAGCCCGACGACTTCGACGTGCCCGAAGTGCGCACACTGACCGAAAGGGGACTGCTGTGGGCGAGCCGCTGAAGCCCTTGGACATCGGCATCGTCGGCGCCGGGAAGATCAGCGGCGCCTACCTCTCGACCCTGGAAGGGCTGACGTCCGTACGGCTCACCGCCGTCACCGACCTCGACCCCGCCCGGGCGCGGAGCGTCGCCGGGCAGACCGGCGCGGCCGAGGCGCCGGACGTCACCGCGCTCCTGGCCCGGGACGACGTGGACGCCGTCCTCAACCTCACCGTTCCCGCCGCCCACGCGGAGGTCGCCCTCACCGCGCTCGCCGCAGGCAAGCACGTGTACGGCGAGAAGCCGCTCGCGGCGAACCGCAAGGAGGCCGACGCCGTGCTGGCGGCGGCGCGGGAGGCCGGGCTGCGGGTCGGCTGCGCGCCCGACACCGTCCTCGGCACCGGAACGCAGACCGCGCGCAAGGCGGTCGACGACGGTCTGATCGGCCGGCCGGTCGCGGCCACCGCCTTCATGACCAGCGCCGGACACGAGAAGTGGCACCCGGACCCGGAGTTCTACTACCGGCCGGGCGGCGGCCCCCTGCTCGACATGGGCCCCTACTACCTCTCCGCCCTGGTCCACCTGCTGGGCCCGGTGGTCAGGGTGACCGGCGCCTCCTCGCGGCCGCGGGCCGAGCGGACCATCGGCAGCGGCCCGCGCGCGGGGACCGTCTTCCCGGTGGAGGTGGACACCCACATCACCGGTGTTCTGGAGCACGCCGGCGGAGCCCTGTCCACCCTGGTCATGAGCTTCGACGTGCGCGCCGCCCGGCTGCCGCGCATCGAAGTGCACGGCACCGATGCCTCGTTGTCGGTGCCCGACCCGAACGGCTTCGACGGCGCCGTCGAACTCCATCGGGGCGACGGCTGGCAGACCCTGCCCGTCTCCGCCGGTTACCGGGACGCGGGCCGCGGCATCGGCCTCGCCGATCTCGCCGAGGCCCTGACGCAGGGGCGCCCGCACCGTGCGTCGGCCGAACTCGCCGCCCACGTCCTGGACGTCATGCTGACCCTCATGGACGCGGCGGACCAGGGCCGCGCACTCCCGGTGACCAGTACCTGCGAGCGACCCGCTCCGCTCCACTGACCCGCACCACGCAACAGGAGACCCCCTTCATGCACGACGACCGGAACCTGGTCGAAGCACGTCTGGAACGCGTCCTCAGGGAACGCATCCGTCCCGCCGTCCACCCCGTCACCACCCCCCTGACCGTGGAGATCTGGTCCACCCCGGGCGAACCCGTCCCGGTGGCCGAGGGGCTGGCCGCCCCGACCCGCCCCATCGCCCCGGGCACCCCGTGGGGCACGCCGTGGGGAACCAGCTGGTTCAAGGTCACCGGCACCGTCCCCGCCGAGTGGGCCGGCCGGACCGTCGAGGCCGTCCTCGACCTCGGCTTCACCCCGCGCACCCCGGGCTTCCAGTGCGAGGGTCTCGTCTACCGTCCCGACGGCACGCCGGTCAAGGGCCTCCACCCGCGCAACACCCATGTCCGCGTCGGCTCACCCGTGGCCGGCGGGGAGCAGGTCCACTGGCGCATCGAGGCCGCCTCCAACCCCGACCTGGACGCGAGCGGCGTGCCGTTCCGGCCCACCCCGATGGGTGACCGGGCGACCGCCGGTGACGCGCCCCAGTACGTCCTCGGCGAGCTGCGGCTGGCCGTCTTCGACGAGACCGTGTGGAACCTGGTCATGGACCTGGAGGTCCTCGGCGAGCTCATGGCGGAACTGCCCGTCGACGGGGCACGCCGCTGGGAGATCCTGCGTGCGGTCGGCCGGGCACTCGACGCCGTCGACCTCCAGGACGTGAACGGCACGGCGGAACGGGCGCGTGCGTGTCTGGCCGAGGTGCTCGCCGTCCCCGCCGCGCCCTCCGCCCACCGGATCAGCGCGGTCGGGCACGCGCACATCGACTCGGCGTGGCTGTGGCCGATTCGCGAGACGGTCCGCAAGGTGGCCCGTACGACGTCCAACATGACGGCCCTCCTGGCGGAGGAGCCCGAATTCGTCTTCGCCATGTCCCAGGCCCAGCAGTTCGCCTGGATCAAGGAGCACCGGCCCGAGGTGTACGCGAAGGTGAAGAAGGCGGTCGCGGAGGGTCGGTTCGTGCCGGCGGGCGGGATGTGGGTGGAGTCGGACACCAACATGCCGGGCTCGGAGGCGATGGCCCGTCAGTTCGTGCACGGCAAGCGGTTCTTCCTCGACGAGTTCGGCATCGAGAACGACGAGGCCTGGCTGCCCGACACCTTCGGCTTCGCCGCCGGGCTCCCGCAGATCATCAGGGCGGCGGGCTCGACACGGCTCCTCACCCAGAAGATCTCCTGGAGCCGGACCAACAGCTTCCCGCACCACACCTTCCAGTGGGAGGGCATCGACGGCAGCCGGATCTTCACCCACTTCCCGCCCGTCGACACCTACAACTGCGAGATGACAGGCAGTCAGATCGCGCACGCGGCCCGCAACTTCAAGGAGAAGGGCGCCGCCACCCGCTCCCTCGCCCCCACCGGCTACGGCGACGGGGGCGGCGGCACCACCCGGGAGATGGTCGCCAAGGCAGCCCGGCTGCGCAGCCTGGCGGGCTCGGCGGCCGTCGCGTGGGAGGCGCCCGCCGACTTCTTCGCCAAGGCGGAGGCCGAATACCCGGACCCGCCGGTGTGGGTCGGCGAGCTCTACCTGGAACTGCACCGCGCGACCCTCACCAGCCAGGCGCAGACCAAACAGGGCAACCGGCGCAGCGAACACCTGCTGCGCGAGGCCGAACTGTGGGCCGCGACGGCCACGGTGCGTACCGGATTCCCGTATCCCTACGAGCAGTTGGACCGGATCTGGAAGACGGTCCTGCTCCACCAGTTCCACGACATCCTGCCCGGCTCGTCGATCGCCTGGGTGCACCGGGAGGCCCGCGAGACCTACACACGGCTGGCCGGGGAGCTGGAGGGCGTCATCGGCGCGGCCCAGCGTGCCCTGGCGGGGGAGGGGGAGCGCACTCTGATCTTCAACTCCGCTCCGCACACCCGCGGTTCGGTGCCCGCCGGAGGTGCCGCGGCCCGGGCCGCCCAGGGGGACACCGTGACGCCCGTCCCGCGCGAGGGCGGCGGCTATCTTCTCGACAACGGCCTGCTGCGGGTCGAGATCGACGGACGGGGACTGGTGGTCTCGGCGTACGACATCACCGCGGACCGGGAGGCGATCGCGCCGGGGCAGGCGGCCAACCTGCTCCAGCTGCACCCCGACTTCCCCAACCAGTGGGACGCGTGGGACGTCGACGCCTTCTACCGCAACGTCGGCAGCGACCTCGCCGAGGTGGCGGGACTGGAGGCCGAGGGCGGCGCGGTGCGTGTCGAGCGGGTCTTCGGCGGCTCCCGGGTCATCCAGCTGCTGTCGGTCCCGGCGGACGCCAAGCGCCTCGACATCGACACCGAGGTGGACTGGCACGAGACCGAGCGCTTCCTGAAGCTGGCCTTCCCGCTGGACATCAGGGCCGACCGGTACGCCGCCGAGACGCAGTTCGGGCACGTGTACCGGCCCACCCACCAGAACACCAGCTGGGAGTGGGCCAAGTTCGAGGCCTGCAACCACCGCTTCGTCCACCTCGACGAACCGGGCTGGGGCGTCGCCGTCGTCAACGACTCGACGTACGGCCACGACGTGACCCGCGCGGTGCGCACCGGCGCCGGGGACGCGGGTACGACGACCACCGTACGGGCGTCGCTGCTGCGCGCGCCCCGCTACCCGGACCCGGAGACCGACCAGGGCGTGCACCGCTTCCGGCACGCGCTGGTGCCGGGTGCGACGATCGGGGACGCGGTCCGCGAGGGCTACCGGGCCAACCTGCCCGAGCGCCGGGTCGGCGGAGCCGCCGAGGTGGCGCCGCTGGTGACCGTCGACAACGACGCCGTCGTCGTCAGCGCGGTGAAGCTGGCCGACGACCGCGGCGGCGACCTGGTGGTGCGGCTGTACGAGGCGAACGGCGGCCGGGCCCGGGCCACCGTGTCCGCCGACGGCTTCGCGGCGGACCGGGCCGTCCTGACGGACCTGCTGGAGCGCCCGCTCGCGGACGCCGAGCGGCCCGCCGCGGCGGACGGCGGTGTCGTCCTCGCGCTGCGGCCGTTCCAGATGGTGACGCTGCGGCTGCCGCGCGCCTGACCCGGTGACCCGACACCCCGGGCCCGGCACGTCCGCCGGGCCCGGTGCCGTCTCCGATCCCGTTGTCGTACGGACCGAGAGAGGACCCAGCACGATGACTGCCCCGTCCGGCCGGCCCACGGCCGTGTCCGTCATGGACCCCGTCGTCGCGGACCAGGTGCTCCCCGCGGAGCTGCGGGACCGGCTCTCCGGGCTGGTCCGGCTCGCCCCCGGCCCGGTGGGGGCGGTCTTCCCCGCCGCGTTCGCCGAGGCGGAGGTGCTGATCAGCAGCTGGGGCTGCCCGCGCCTGACCGCTGACGTGCTGGCTCGGGCACCCCGCCTGCGGGCCGTGATGCACGCCGCCGGCAGCGTCAAGGGGCTGGTGACCGACGCGGTCTGGGAGCGCGGCATCGTGGTGTCGTCGGCGGCCGACGCCAACGCGGGCCCCGTCGCCGCCTACACCCTGGCCCTCGTCACGCTCGCCGCCCGCCGCACGCTGACCATGGCGGCCGGCTACGGCGCCGGGTGGCCGGCCTTCGAGAGCCGTACCGGCGCCGACGGCGGAACGGTGGGCATCGTCGGTGCCTCACGCATCGGGCGCGCGGTGCTGGCCGGGCTGCGCCGGTCCGACGCGGGCCACCGGCTGCTGCTGAGCGACCCGCACGTCACGGACGAACAGGCGCGACGGCTGGGCGCGGAGCGGGTCGGACTGGCCGAGCTGTGCCGCCGGTCGGCGGTGGTGAGCGTGCACGCGCCGCTGCTGCCGGAGACGACCGGCCTGCTCGATGCCGGGATGCTCGCCCTGATCCCGGACGGGGGCGTGCTCGTCAACACGGCCCGCGGCGCCGTCGTCGACACGGAGGCGCTGACCCGCGAGTGCGCCTCCGGCCGGCTGGAGGCGTACCTCGACGTGACGGACCCGGAACCGCTGCCGCCCGGGCACCCCTTGCTGTCCCTGCCCAATGTGCTGGTCACCCCGCACATCGCCGGTGCCCAGGGCAGCGAGCTGCGCCGGCTGGGCCGGTACGCGCTCGCGGAGGTCGAGCGCTGGGCGGCCGGCGAGCCACTGCTCGGGGAGGTGACCGAGGAGGCCCTGCACCGACTGGCCTGACAGGGGCCACGGGGCCGTCCCGGGCGGCGCCGCGGCGAGACGTGCTCCAGGCCGCCCGGCCGGGGCACGGAGCGCTCTGGCCGGGCGGCCTGGAGCACGTCACGGTGCGTTGTCGCGCCGGCCGGCGTGACCGGCGGGGACCGCCCGTACCGGCGCCCCTCAGTCCTCCGCCACCCGGATGATCGTCCTGCCGGGCGTGCGCTTCTCCGGGGTGAACGCGGCAACCGCCTCGGCGAGCGGCCGGACCGCGCCGACGACGGGCCTGAGGCGTCCGTCGCGCAGCCGTGCGGCGAGGTCGGTGAGGCGTGCGCGGTCGGGTTCGACGACGAAGAAGACCGCCCGCCCGTCCGCGGGGTGGACGGTGACCGGACGGGCGATGGTGACCAGGGTGCCGCCGGCGCGGACCAGCGCCGTGGAGCGGTCGAGGATCTCGCCGCCGATCACGTCGAACACCACGTCGACCTCGCCGATGTCCTCCAGCCGCCCGGCCTGCAGGTCCACGAAGGTGTCCACGCCCAGGTCGCGGGCGAGGTCGCGGTCGGCCGCCCGGCCGGTGCCGATCACCCGCGCGCCCGCCGCACGGGCCAGCTGCACGGCGATGGAGCCGACGCCGCCCGCGGCACCGTGGATCAGCACGGTCTGGCCGGTGGCCAGGCGGCCGTGGTCGAAGAGGCCCTGCCAGGCGGTGAGCCCGGAGATCGGCAGGGCCGCGGCCGTGACATGGTCGACGTCGGCCGGGAGCGGGGCGAGGTTGCGGGCCTCGACGGCGGTGTACTCGGCGAGCGTGCCGTCACGGGTCCAGTCGGCGAGCCCGAACACCCGCTGGCCGACGGTCAGTCCGGTGGTGCCGTAGCCCAGCTCGGTGACCACGCCGGACAGTTCGTGGCCGGGCACGCTCGGCGTGCGGTCGCGGCCGGCCCGGTCGGTCCAGGTGGCGGGCCAGGTCAGCTCGCCGGGCGTGAACCCGGCGGCGTGCACGCGCACGATCACGTCGTTCTCCGCCGCGTGCGGGAGCGGCAGCTCGGTGAGGGCGAGACCGCCGACTCCGGCGTCGCGGTCCTTGACGGTGATGGCTTGCATGAGAGGTACCTCTGGGAGGGTGGGGGAGTCGTGGCGACGGACCGGCCCCGCCCGGCGGCGGCCGCCCGTCGTGACCCATCTCAGCGCCCCGCGGCGAGCCCTGCCACCGCGGACGGCGGCCGGCCGAGGGGACCGGCGGGCGCTGCTGTCGTCACGCCTTCGACGGTATCCCGGAACCGGCCCGGACCTCTGGGCCACCTTCCGTCCCGTGGCATGGGCCACTTCGCCCGCGCCCTGCCCCTCCGGGCGCCCGTAAGCCGTGAACCCGCCCATGAATTTACCTGTCGGGAGCATTGACGTTAGCCCATCGATTGGATTTACATACTCCTGCCGGTCCGGGGGGTGGCCGGAACACGCCCGTCGTACGTCTCTCGACGAAAGGGCTCTCTCGTCATGACAACGTTGCAAGAACCGGCCGCTCGTCCGGCCGAGGAGGGCGGGCCACCGGGCAGCGGACGCCCGAGGCCGGGCCGGCCGGGACGCCGCCGCGACCTGGGCCTGTTCTGGTTCGTGACACCAGGCCTCGTCGTCCTGCTGCTGTTCCACTACATCCCGCTGCTCGGCAACATCATCGCGTTCCAGGACTACCAGCCGTACATCGGCATCATGCACAGCCCGTGGAACGGGCTGAAGAACTTCGACGTGCTGTTCAACGGTGACGACCAGTTCCTGCACGCGCTGGTGAACACCCTCGAACTCACCCTGATCCAGGTCGTGTTCGTCTTCCCGGCGCCGATCCTCCTGGCGCTCGCCCTCAACAGCCTGGTCAGCGAACGCGTCAAGAAGTGGGTGCAGAACGTCCTGTACCTGCCGCACTTCCTGTCCTGGGTGGTCGTCGTCTCCCTGTTCCAGCAGCTGCTGGGCGGCAGCGGGATGCTCAACCTGTTCCTCCAGGCCCACGACATGGGCACCTGGAACATCATCGGCAACCCCGACCTGTTCAAGACGCTGCTCACCTCCCAGGTCATCTGGAAGGACACCGGCTGGGGCACGATCCTCTTCCTCGCCGCCCTCTCCCGGGTCGACAACAACCTCTACGAGGCGGCCGCCATGGACGGCGCCAGCCGCCGGCGGCAGACCTGGCACGTCACCCTGCCGGCCCTGCGGGGCCTGGTGATCCTGCTGCTGATCCTCCGGCTCGGCGACGCGCTGTCCGTCGGCTTCGAACAGATCCTGCTCCAGCAGACCGGTGTCGGCCTCGACAACAGCGAGGTGCTGGACACCTACGTCTACAACCACGGCCTCATCGCCGGCGACTGGGGGGTCAGCGCCGCCGTCGGCCTGGTCAAGGGCCTGGTCGGCGTGGTGCTCGTGCTGGGCGCCAACAAGATCGCCCACCTCTTCGGGGAAGAAGGTGTCTACCGGTCATGACAACGCTGTCGCCGGCCCACCCGGTGCGCCGCAGGCCGCGCCGCGCCTACAGCGCCATCCCCGGGGAGACCCCGGGCACCCTGCCCTGGCGTACCGCCAAGTCGCTGATCCTGCTGGTCTGCGTGGTCCTGGTGGTGCTGCCCTTCGTGGCGATCGTCTCGACCTCGCTGGCGGACTCCGCGGAGGTCACCAAGGCGGGCGGCTACGTCCTGTGGCCCGACCACCCCACGTTCCTCGCCTACAGGGCACTCCTCAACGGCGGGATCGTCTCCAAGGCCATGCTGGTCAGCGTCGGCATCACCGTCGTCGGCACGGCCCTCAGCCTGGTCTCGTCCATCATGCTGGCGTACGGCCTCAGCCGCCCCGGGTCCTTCGGGCACAAGCCCGTGCTGCTCCTGCTGCTGATGTCGATGCTGTTCGTGCCCGGTGTCATCCCGAGCTACCTGATGGTCAAGCAGCTCGGCCTGATCAACAGCTACTGGTCGCTGATCCTGCCTTCCGCGATCAACGCGTTCAACGTGATCGTGCTGCGCTCCTTCTTCATGAGCCTGCCCGCCGAGCTCATCGACGCGGCCCGGATGGACGGCGCCTCCGAGCGGAAGATCCTCACCCGGCTGGTGCTGCCGCTGTCCAAGGCGTCCGTCGCCGTCATCGGCCTGTTCTACGCGGTGACCTACTGGAACGCGTTCTTCAACGCCCTGCTCTACATGAACGACGCGTCCAAGTGGCCGATGCAGCTGGTGCTGCGGACGTACGTCGTCAACAACGCGGCGCTCAGCGGCGGGCAGGTGGATGTCGCGGCCGGGGCGCCGCTGCCGCCGGCCCAGTCGCTGCAGGCGGCGATCCTGGTTCTGTCGATCGTGCCCATCGTGGTCATCTACCCCTTCCTGCAACGGCACATGAACAGGGGCGTGATGATCGGGGCGGTGAAGGGATGAGGACCCCGATGGACACCCCCGTGGACACCCCTGTGAACACCTCCGCGAACACCCTCGTGAACAGCGGATCCCTGAGCCGGCGCGGTTTCCTCGCCTCCGCCGCCGGCGTCACCGCGGGCCTGGCCCTGGCCGGCTGCGGGGACTACCGCCCGGCCACCGCCCGCGAGGCCAACGCCCAGGCCCAGCTGCCGGCGTACCTCCCGTACAAGGGGGTGACGACCGCGATGCCGGCCACCGCGGACGGCGTCGCACCCGGCTATCTGGACTACCCGGCCGCCCCGGTCACGGCCTTCCCGGACGGCCCGCCCGCCAAGGGCCCGGCCATCGACATCATGACGCTCATCTTCAACCCGGTGCCGCCGCCGGAGGGACGCAACGTCCTGTGGCAGAACCTCAACAAGAGCGTCGGCTGCGACCTCGACTTCGAGATCACACCGGTCGGCGACTACCCGGCCAAGTTCGCCGTGACCATCGCGGGCGGCGACCTGCCCGACGCGATGCTGATGCTGAAGCCGGACCAGAACTCGGCCGCCACCCCGGACATGCTGGACACCCTCTTCGAGGACCTCACCCCGCACCTGTCCGGCGACAACATCCGGGACTACCCCTTCCTGGCCAACATCCCCTCCGCCTCCTGGGCGCCCTGCGTGCGCAACGGCGGCATCTACGCGCTGCCGATGCCCCGCCCGCTCTCCGGCGGCCCCACCTACACCCGGCTCGACCTGATCGACAAGCGCGGGCTCGACCCGAACCCGAAGAGCTGGGCCGAGTTCCTCCAGCTCTGCAAGGACGTCACGGACCCGAAGAACAACCAGTACGCCCTGGGCGACAGCATCACCGCCTGGAACTTCGTGATGCAGATGCTGAAGGCCCCCAACAACTGGCGTGCGGAGAACGGCAAGTTCACCTGGTACTACGAGACGGACGAGGCCAAGCAGGCACTGGACGCCGTCCGCCGGCTGACCAGGGCCGGGGTCATGCACCCGGACACGTACAGCGTGCTCGGCAAGGCGAAGGACTGGTTCGGCGGCGGACAGACCGTCATGAACCCCGACGCACCCGCCGCGTGGAACGACTACTACACCAACTACGCCGCCGCCACGAAGGGCTTCGAACTCGGCTACATGATGGCCCCCGGGTACGACGGCGGCGCGGGCGGCCAGTGGCAGGGCTCCGCCAACTACGCCACGCTCATCGTCAAGAAGGCCCCCAGGTCCCGTATCCAGCAGATCCTGCGCGCCATGAACGCCCTCGCGGCCCCCTTCGGCACGGACGCCTACCTGCTGCGCAAGTACGGGGTCCGGGGCCCGGACCACACCCTGAAGGGCACCGACCCGGTCCTCACCCCGCAGGGCCAGGCCGAGGCCACGCTGCCCACCATCTTCGCGACGGACGCGCCGTTCACCCTGTACTACCCGGCCAAGCCGGACATCGTGAACACGCAGTACGCCTTCCAGAAGGAAGCCGTGAAGGTACTGATCCCCAACCCCGCCGAGCCGCTGTACTCGCCGACCGACTCCAAGAAGTCCAAGCTGTTCGGCACCCTCCTGGACGACACCCGCAAGGGCATCATGCAGGGCCGCCTCCCGCTGAAGGCGTGGGACGACGCGATGCGGAACTGGCGCAAGGAGGCGGGTGACCGGATCCGCGCCGAGTTCGAACAGGCATGGGAGACCCGGAACTCATGAACCGCACCCCCGCCGAGGACCGCGCCCACTGGGAGCGGACCGCGGACCGGATGCTGCTCGCGGTACGGCCGTACGCCACCGAGGACCACTCCCTGGTCCGGCTCCCCGGAGTGCCCAGCGCGAACGGCTCACTCAGCGACGGCCTGGAAGGGTTCGCCCGCACGTTCCTGCTGGCCGGTCTCCGGCTGGCGGGGGCGGGCGGGGCCGACCCGCACGACCTGGCCGGCTGGTACGCGGCCGGCCTGGCCGCCGGCACCGACCCGAGGCACCCGGACCGCTGGCCCGCCTTCACCGAGTGCAACCAGGCCAAGGTCGAGGCCGCCTCGATCGTCCTCGCCCTGCACGAGACCCGGCCCTGGATCTGGGACCGCCTCGACGACCGGGTCAGACAGCGGATCCTCGACTGGCTGGCCCCGATGGCCGGTGACCCGATGCCCGGCAACAACTGGATCTGGTTCCAGGGCGTCACCGAGGCCTTCGCCCGCACGACCGGCGGAGAGTGGCGGCAACAGGACCTGGACCGGGTCATCGCGCTCACCGACGGCTGGTACGCGGGCGACGGCTGGTACTCCGACGGACTCACCGGCGGCGAACGGCGCAACTTCGACCACTACAACGGCTGGGCCATGCACCTCTACCCGCTGTGGTTCTGCCGCATCCTCGGCACCGCCGCGCCCGCCGGACTCCTCGACCGCTACCGGGCCCGGCTGCACCGCTTCCTCGCGGACCAGCGGCTGCTGATCGGCGCCAACGGCGGGCCGCTGATCCAGGGCCGCTCGCTCACCTACCGGCACGCGGCGCTCGCCCCGCTGTGGACCGGCGCCCTGTTCGACGCCACCCCGCTGGCGCCGGGGGAGACCCGGGCGATCGCGAACCGGATGCTCGGCCACTTCGGCACCGACGCCGACAGCCTGCTCACCCTCGGCTGGCGACGCCCGTTCCGCGGCCTCCTCCAGGTGTACTCGGGACCCGCCTCCCCGTACTGGGCGGCGAAGGGCTTCCTCGGTCTCCTGCTGCCGCCGGACCACCCCGTGTGGACCGAGCCGGAGGAACAACTCGCCGTGGAGCAAGGAGACTTCACCCGCGCCCTGGCCGCACCCGGCTGGCTGGTCGCCGGCACCGCCGCCGACGGCGTCGTACGCGTCGTCAACCACGGCGGCGACCACACCGACCCGTTCCGCCCGCATGCGGACGACCCCTGCTACGCGCGGTTCGCCTACTCGACGCACACCGCACCCGAGACACCCGGTGACCCCACCCTCCCCGGCGGAAGCGCGGACGCCGACCCGCTGGACAACGCGGTCGTGCTGCTGGACGCCGCGGGCCGCGCCTCCCACCGGCGCCCGGCGACGCGGGTGTCCCTCGACGGTGCCACGGCCGTCTCGCGCTCCCGGGCGCACTGGCCCGCGGACGCGACCTGGGACCCGTTCGGCGGCCCCGACACCCGCTACACCCCCGGCCCCTGGATCACCGTCGGGTCCGTGCTGCGCGGTTCGGTCGAGGTCCGGGCCGTACGCGTCGACGGCGACCCAGGGGACGGCCAGGTACTGCGCGTCGGCGGCTGGGCCCTGGCCGGCCGGGCGGACGGCGGCGGCGCCGGGGTCGCCGGTGACGGCCACGGTGCTCCCGCCGGGGGCGCCGGTGACGACCACGGCGCTGCCGCCGGGGGCGCCGGTGACGACCACGGCGCTGCCGCCCGGGTCACCGGTGACGAGGGGCTGGTCTCGCTCGTCGTCGGTGCACGGGGACTGCCGCGGGTCGCCGTGGCCGACGGCGTCGACAGCAACGCCCTCGGCTCCCCGTCCGCCACCCCCTTCGCGGAGACCGCGGGGCCGGTCGCCCACGGCACCCTGCACATCGCCCTGATCCACCTCGGCGGCACCGACCCCACCGCCCTGCCCCAGGTCACCACCCGCGCCGAGGGCACCACCCTGCTCGCGGACGTGACCTGGCCGGACGGCACCCGGGACACCGTCCGGCTGCCCGACCCCGACCCCGAGCACGACGTCCGGCCCGACGTCCGGAAGGACCCGCACCGTGCATGACGACCGCCGGATCACCGAGACCCGGATCCGCAAACTGCTGGACCGGGTCGTCCGCCCCGCCCTCTACAGCGCCGCGCGCCCCCTCCGACTGAGCGCCTGGTTCGTGGACGGCGAACCGGTCCCCGTCGCCGACGCGCTGCGCGCCGACTACGAGCCCTTCACACTCGGCTCCACCTGGGGCGGCCCCTGGGCGACGACCTGGCTGCGGGCCCGCGCGGAGATACCCGCGGAGTGGGCGGGCCGGCGCGTAGAGGCCGTCTTCGACCTGGACTTCGACCTGACCAAGGGACCCGGCGGCCAGGCGGAGGGCCTGGTCCACGACGCCCAGGGCGCCCCGATCCAGGGCCTGCACCCCTACCACCGGACCGTGCTCCTGACCGGCTCCGCGACCGGCGGCGACCGGGTCGACCTGCTGGTCGAGCTGGCCGCCAACCCGCCGATCGTCGCCAGCGCGAGCGTGGGCGTCCACTACGGCTCGCCCGACACCGCGGGCACCGCACCCCTCTACCGGCTCGTACAGGCCGAGATCGCGGTGCGCGAGGACGAGGTGTGGCACCTCGTCCACGACATCGAGGTGCTCGACGAACTGATGCACGAACTGCCGGTCGGTGCCGGCCGACGGCACGAGATCCTGCACGCGCTGCGCCGCGCCGCCGACGCCGTCGACCCGGCCGACGTGGCGGGGACGGCGTCCGCCGCCCGGCAGCGCCTGGCCGAGGTGCTGTCCCGGCCCGCGCACGCCTCCGCGCACACCGTCGCCGCGATCGGCCACGCCCACATCGACTCGGCATGGCTGTGGCCGGTGCGCGAGACCGTGCGCAAGTGCGCCCGCACCTTCACCAACATGACCACGCTGGCGCAGGAGTACCCCGAGCTGGTCTTCGCCTGTTCCTCGGCGCAGCAGTACGCGTGGATGAAGGAGCAGCGGCCGGAGATCTTCGCCCGGATGAAGAAGGCCGCGGCCGACGGGAACTGGGTACCGGTGGGCGGCATGTGGGTGGAGGCCGACGGCAACCTGCCCGGCGGCGAGGCGCTGGCCCGCCAACTCGTCTACGGGCGGCGCTTCTTCGCGGAGAATCTCGGCGTCGAGCAGCACGGCGTGTGGCTGCCCGACTCGTTCGGCTACACCGCCGCCTACCCGCAGCTCGCCAGGCTGGCCGGTGCCCGGTGGTTCCTCACCCAGAAACTCTCCTGGAACGAGACGAACAGGCTGCCGCACCACACCTTCGCCTGGGAAGGCATCGACGGATCACGCGTCTTCACCCACTTCCCGCCCGTCGACAGCTACGTCGCCTCCCTCACGGCCGGTGAACTCGCCCACGCCGAAAGCAACTTCGCCGAGAAGGGGGTGGCCACCCGCTCGCTGGCCCCGTTCGGCCACGGCGACGGCGGGGGCGGTCCCACCCGCTCGATGCTGGAGAAGGCCCGCCGGCTGCGCGACCTCGAAGGCTCCCCGAAGGTCGTCATCGAGTCGCCGGACGCGTTCTTCGAGGCGGCCCGCGCCGAGTACAAGGGCCAACTCCCGGTGTGGCGAGGCGAGTTGTACCTGGAGAACCATCGGGGCACCTACACCAGCCAGGCCCGCACCAAGCGCGGCAACCGGCGCAGCGAGGCGCTGCTGCGCGAGGCGGAGCTGTGGGCCGCCACCGCCGCCGTCCGGGCCGGGGCGCCGTACCCGTACGAGCGGCTGGAGTCGCTGTGGCAGCGGGTGCTCCTCAACCAGTTCCACGACATCCTGCCGGGCTCGTCCATCGCCTGGGTGCACCGGCAGGCCGAGCGGGAGTACGCGGAGATCCACGCTGAGCTGGAGACGCTGATCGCCGAGGCGGTGGCCTTCCTGCCCGGCCCGCCGGCCCTCCTCAACGCCGGGCCGTACCCGCGCCGCGAGGTCGTGGTGGTCCCCGGTTTCCCCGGTGGCCAGCGCCTGCCGGACGGGCGCAGCGCCGTCCTCGCCGAGGTCGGCGCGCTCGCCTCCGGCGGCACGGCCGACGAGTACCGCGGCCCGGTCACCGCCGCCGCGCGGGACGGCGGCTTCGTCCTCGGCAACGGGGCGCTCACCGTCGTCGTCGACAGCCGTGGCCTGGTCACCTCCGTGTACGACCACGCGGCGCGGCGGGAGGCCATCGCCCCCGGAGCCGCCGGCAACCTCCTCCAGCTCCACCCGGACGACCCCAACCTGTGGTCGGCGTGGAACCTCGACCCCTACTACCGGGACACCGTGCGCGACCTGGACGAGGCCGAGTCGGTGACGCTCGTGGCGGAGGGGCCGCTGCTCGCGTCGGTGCGGGTCGAGCGCGTCCACGGCTCCTCACGGTTCGTGCAGCACATCGAGGTGGCCGCCGAGAGCCGTCGGGTGACCGTCCGCAACGACATCGACTGGCAGGAGCGGGACACCGTACTGAAGGCGGCCTGGCCGCTGGACGTGCACGCGGACCAGGAGAGCGCCGAGATCCAGTTCGGGCACGTCCGGCGGCCCACCCACGAGAACACCAGCTGGGACGCGGCCCGCTTCGAACTGTGGGCGCACCGCTGGGTGCACGTGGGCGAACGGCACTGGGGCGCCGCCCTGCTCACCGACTCCACCTACGGGCACGACGTCCGCCGCGACACCCGGGGGGACGGGGGCACGACCACGACCCTGCGGCTCTCCCTCCTGCGGGCCCCGCACAGCCCCGACCCGCAGGCCGACCGCGGCCGGCACACCTTCGGCTACGCGCTGCTCGCCGGGGCCGGCATCGAGGAGGCCGTCGCCGGCGGCTACGCCCTGAACCTGCCGCTGCGGCCCGCCCCGGTCGCGGCCCGGGCGCTGGTCGCCCTCGACACCTCCGACGTGGTCGTGGAGTCGGTCAAGCTCGCCGACGACCGCAGCGGCGATGTCGTCGTGCGCCTGTACGAGGCGTGCGGGGGAGCGGTCCGGGCACGCCTCACGGCGGGTTTCGCGACCGCCGCCGTCCACGACTGCGACCTGCTGGAGCGGCCGGAACGGGAGCTGCCCCAGGCGTCCGGAGAGGCCGCCGTCGACCTCGGGTTCCGGCCGTTCCAGATCCGGACGCTGCGGCTGCGCCCGGCCGGCGGATCCCCGGACCGAGCCTGACGTGTACGCGCAAGGACCATCCGCGGCCACGGAGCCGTGCCCTAACATTCCACCAACTGAATGCGTCGGAGGGGCGGACGCGGGATGCCGCCGGCCGAGGCAGGGAGAAGCACGTTGACAAGCACGACGGGGAGCACGGCGAGCACCGGGCAGCCCACCATCCGGCGCGGTACCAACCTGCCGCGCCTCGGTGACTTCAACGAGTCCGTGATCCTGGACGCCATCCGCCGGCACCCCACCGGCCTGAGCCGGGTGGAACTCGCCCAGGCCACCGGGCTGTCCGCGCAGACCGTCTCGAACATCACCCGGCGCCTGCTCGACCAGGGCATCGCACGGGAGTCCGGCAAGCAGAGCACCGGCAGCGGAAAGCCCCGCACCCTGCTCGAAATCGTCCCCGCGGCCCGGTACGCGGTGGGGGTGCACCTCGACCCGGCGGTCATCACCTGCGTCCTGGTGGATCTGCTCGGCACCGTGGTCGCCCAGCGCAGCGTGGTGACGCCGAGCGGCGGCGACACCGACGCGATCGCCGCGGACATGGCGGCCTCGGTCTCCGCGATCGTCGCCGAGTCGGGCGCCGACCGGGAGCGGGTCCTCGGCCTCGGCATCGCCGCGCCCGGCCCCATCGACGCGGACGCCGGCTGGGTCGTGGACCCGCCCGAGCTGCCCGGCTGGGGCCGCTACCCGCTGCGCGACAGGCTCAGCGAGGCGACCGGGTTCCCGGCGCTGCTCGACAAGGACGTCACGGCCGCCGTGGTCGCCGAACGCTGGACCGGAGCGGCCACCGACAGCCGCAACCTGCTCTTCTTCTACCTCGGCACCGGCTCCGGCATGGGTCTGGTGGTGGAGGACACCGTGCTGCGCGGCGTCTCCGGGAACGCGGGCGAGGTCGGCGGCCTCGGCGCCGCCTCCTCGACGAAGACACTCGTCGAGGAAGGCGTCGCCCTGGGCGTGCTCGGCGCCGAGTACACGGTGACCAACCCGGCCGACGCCCAGCGCGGTCTGGAGCGGCTCGCGGAGCTCGCCGCCGCGGGCGACGCACAGGCGGACGGCATCATCGAGCGCCTCGCGATCCGGATCGGCCGCGGGGTGTGCGCGGCGGCCACCCTTCTGGACGTCGACACCATCGTGTTCGGCGGGCCGACCTGGAAGCTGCTCGCCGACCGGCTGCTGCGCGTCATCGAACCGATGGTCGCCCGCTCCCCGTTCGTGAAGGCGACCCACCCGACGACGGTCGTCTCCACCACCCTCGGCGAGAACGTCGCCGCCGTGGGCGCCGCCTCCCTCGTCCTCGACCAGGCGCTCTCCGCCCAGCCCAGGTCGCTGCTGCTGGGCTGAGCCCCGAGCCGGCCGGGCCGTACCGGACCACCCGGATACGGCCCCCCTTCGGTCGACCACGTGTTCGCTCCGTAGTCGTCGACGAAAAAACACGTGGACCGAGCGACCGTCGTCGCGGGAGACTTCCCTTTCCTGACCTGCCGATTCCAGGCCGTCGCGGACCATGCGGCGGCCGACTCGGCATGCCGTACGACGACTACACAGGGTTGAGATGACATCCTCTGTCGATTTACCTGCGACGGGACCCCGCAAGGGCGCCGTCATGCTCGCGCTTCGTTACTACGGACGGGAGTTGGCCCGGCTCAAGCGGCTCACCCTGCCCGCGTTGCTGCTGCCGGCGCTCGGCAACATCGGAATCAACTACCTGGCCCCGCTGGTCGTGGCCAAGCTGGTCGGCCGGATCGCCGACGGCCACGGCCTGGGCCTCGGCGCCACACTGCCGTACGTCCTCGGCTTCGCCGGTGTCCTGCTGCTGGCGGAGGCGTTCTGGCGCATCGGTCTGCACTGCCTGAACCGAGTGGACGCACTCGGTATCGAGCAGTTGTACGTCATCGGCATGGACGAACTGTTCGCGAAGGACGCCGCGTTCTTCCACGACAACTTCGCGGGGTCGCTCACCAAGCGGGTGCTGAGCTTCGCCACCCGCTTCGAGGAGTTCGGCGACACGCTGACCTTCAACATCGTCGGCAGCTTCGTGCCGCTGGCGTTCGGCTCGGTGGTGCTGTGGCGCTACCAGCCGCTGCTCGTCGTCGCGCTGCTGGCGATGATCGCGGTGACGGCCGTGTGCGTGTTCCCGCTGATCCGCCACCGGCAACGGCTGGTCGACCAGCGTGAGGAGGCGATCGCCCGGGTGTCGGGGCATGTCGCCGACAGCCTGATGAACATGGACACGGTCCGGGCGTTCGCCGCCGAGAAGCGGGAGGCCGCCGAACACCGGTCGCGGGTAGCCGAGTCGAGGCGGCGCACCCTGCGCTCCTGGGACTACGGCAACCTGCGCATCGACACGTTCGTCGCGCCGATGTCGGTGGCGACCAACGCGGTGGGGCTGCTGCTCGCGGTGGCACTGGCGGGCGGCGGGCACAACGTGGAGGCGGTCGTGGTCGCCTTCACCTACTACACCAACGCGACCCGGATCATGTTCGAGTTCAACCAGATCTACCGGCGCATGGAGAGCTCCATGACGGAGGCGGCCCAGTTCACCGAACTGCTCCTGGAACCGCCGACCGTGAACGACCCGGAGGCTCCGGAACAGCTCGCGCCGCGGGCCGCCGGCGTCCGCTTCGAGAAGGTCTCCTTCACCCACGCGGGTGCGAGGCCGCTGTTCGAGGGGCTCGAACTGGATGTGCCCAGCGGGTCGAAGTTCGGGTTCGTCGGCCGGTCGGGCGGCGGCAAGACCACGCTCACCCGGCTGCTGCTGCGGATGACCGACATCGACGCCGGCCGGATCATGATCGGCGGCCAGGACATCAGCCGGCTGCGCCAGGCCGACCTGCGCAGCCAGATCGCCTACGTCCCGCAGGACCCGGCGATGTTCCACCGCACCCTGCGGGACAACATCGCCTTCGCCCGGCCGGACGCCACCGACGCCGAGATCCGGCTGGCCGCCGAGGCCGCGCACGTCACGGAGTTCGCCGACGCGCTGCCGGACGGGTTCGACACGATGGTGGGGGAGCGCGGCGTCAAGCTCTCCGGCGGCCAGCGCCAGCGGGTCGCCCTGGCCCGGGCGATCCTGCGGGACGCCCCGATCCTGCTCCTGGACGAGGCGACCAGCGCGCTGGACTCCGAGAGCGAGATCCTCGTCCAGGAGGCGCTGTGGCGGCTCATGGAGGGCCGGACGGCGCTGGTGGTGGCCCACAGGCTGAGCACGGTCGCCTCCATGGACCGGCTCGTGGTCCTGGACCGCGGCCGGATCGTCGAGCAGGGCACCCACCACGAACTGCTCGCCGCGGAGGGCGCCTACGCCAAGCTGTGGCAGCACCAGTCGGGCGGGTTCCTGGACGAGGGTCCGGCGCGGGCCGAAGTGCACTAGGCGCTTCGCTGGAGGAGCCGGGGGCGCGTTGTCGGTTGGCTGCGGCACCGTTGTGGCTGGTCGCGCAGTTCCCCGCGCCCCTACGGGGCGCTGCCGAACCGTAGGGGACTTCGCCCGGCCTGCTCGGGAGACGCCTGCCGGACGTGGGCGGGTGGTAGACAGGTGATCATGAGTTACCTGACCGCCCCCGCCCGCCCGGCGGGCACCCGATGACCGCCGGGATCGACACCCCCGACCGCCGGGGCCGTACCGGCCTCGACCGTGCCGGACTGGACCTGACCGGCAACCCGCGTGTGAAGGTCCGGGAGGTGAGACTCCTGTCCAGCCACTGGTACGTCGAGCGGGCTACCACCTTCGATCTCCAGCACGCCGACGGCACCTGGCACACCGAGGAACGCGAGACCCACGACCGCGGCAACGGCGCCACCCTCCTCCTCTACGACACCGAACGCGAAACCGTCCTACTCACCCGCCAGTTCCGCTTCCCGGTGTACGTCAACGGCCACCCCGACGGCATGCTGGTCGAGACCCCGGCAGGCCTCCTGGACGACGAGGCCGAGCACCCGGAGCACGCGGTCCGCCGGGAGGTCGTCGAGGAGACCGGCCACACCGTCGGCGAGGTCGAGCACGTCTTCGACGTCTACATGAGCCCGGGCTCGGTCACCGAACGGATCTCCTTCTACGCCGCCGCCTACGGCCCCTCGACCCGCACCCACGAGGGCGGCGGCCTGGACGAGGAGGGCGAGGACATCGAGATCCTCGAACTCCCCTTCCGGCGCGCCCTGGAGATGATCCGGACGGGCGAGATCGCCGACGCGAAGACGATCATGCTGCTGCAGTGGGCGGCCCTGGACGGACCGTTCGCCAGGCGCCCTTGACTTCGTGCGCACTTCAAGCCGAAGACTCACCACCGTGCACCCGAACCCCCGGGTGCCCGGACGGAGGAGAGGGCATGAAGTACCGCACCATCGGTACCGACCCGAGGACCCGCCGCGAGGTGAGCGTCCTCGCGCTCGGCGCCATGCTGTTCGGGTCCCGCACCGACGAGAAGACCTCCTTCGCCGTCCTCGACCGCTACGTCGAGGCCGGCGGGAACTTCATCGACACGTCCGACAACTACGCCTTCTGGGAGGACGGGAGCCAGGGCGGCCAGAGCGAGGAACTGCTCGGCCGCTGGCGGCGCAGCCGCGGGATCGGCGACGGGATCGTCATCGCCACCAAGCTCGGCGCCCGCCCCCTCGCCCCCGGCACGAGCTACACCGACAACGCCGAGGGCCTGTCCGCGAAGGTGATCCGCGAGTCGGCCGAGCGCAGTCGCGAACGCCTCGGCGTCGAAAGACTCGACCTGCTGTACGCCCACATAGAGGACCCCGCCGTCCCGCTCGGCGAGACGGTCGAGGGGTTCGCCGCGCTCGTCGCGGAGGGCACCGTCGGCCTGCTCGGCGCCAGCAACCACGCCGTCTGGCGGCTGGAACGCGCCCGGGCCCTGGCCGCCGCGGCCGGGCTGCCCGGCTACGAGGTGCTCCAGTACCAGCACAGCTACCTGCGCCCGCGCACCGACATCCCCGACGACCTGTTCCCGGACGGCAGCCTCGGCGGCGCCGACGCCCAGCTGCGCAGCTACCTGCGCGCGGAGCCGGACCTCACCCTGGTCGCCTACTCACCGCTGCTCAAGGGCGCCTACACCCAGCCCGGCAAAACGCTGCCCGCCGATTTCGACCACCCCGGCACCCCGGCCCGCCTCGCCGTGCTGGGCGAGGTGGCCAGGGAGACCGGGGCGACCCTCAACCAGGTGGTGCTGGCGTGGCTGCTGGGCGGGCCGCTGCCGGTCGTCCCGCTGGCCGGGATGTCGTCCGTGGCCCAGCTGGAGGAGAACCTCGCCGCCGTGGACCTGGAGCTCACGCCCGGTCAGCGGGCCCGCCTGGACGCGGCTCACTGACCGCGCGGCTCCCGTACGACGGCGATCTCGCCCGGCGCCACGGTGACCGTGCCGTCGGCGGGCTTGCCGGACAGCAGCTCCACCGACCCTGCCGCGACCGGGAGTTCGGCGCCCTCGCCGGTGTGGTCGATCACGAACACGTAGTCCGCGTCCGCACCGCGCCGCACGACGACCTCCACGCCCGCCGGGGCGGTGCGGCCCGCGGCCACGCCGGCCTCGGCGCGGATCCGGCCGAGCAGCCCCGCCAGGGTCTCCGGGTCGGGGAGCGTCGCCACGTACCAGGCGGTGCCCGACCCGTAGCCGTGCCGGGTCACCGCCGGTACCCCGGCCAGCGGCCCGTCGGCGTACGACGTCACCGCCGCCGCGCCCGCCAGGCCCACCCGCTCCGACCAGAGCGAGCCCGTGCCGCCCTCGCTCAGCGTCACCCGCTCCTCGGGCAGCAGCGGGAACAGCTCGTCGGTGCGCACGCCCAGCAGCTCCCGGAAGGCGCCCGGGTAACCGCCCAGCCGCACATGGCAGTTCTCGTCCACCGCACCGCTGTGGAAGCCGACGGCCAGGGTGCCGCCGGCCTCCGCGAAGGCGGTCAGGTTCGCCACGCCCGTGTCGTCCACCAGGTACAGGCTCGGGGCCAGCACCGCCTTGTACGCCGACAGGTCCGCGTCCGGGCGGACGAAGTCCACCGCCACGCCGGCCCGCCACAGCGGCTCGTACCAGGCGCGGACGACGTCCAGGTAGCGCAGCTTCTCGCTCGGCTGCGAGGGCAGCTCGACGGCCCAGCGGGCGTCCCAGTCCCAGACCACGGCCACCTCGGCGGTGCCGGTGCTGCCGCGCACCTCGGCGAGTGCCTTGAGATCGGCGCCCAGCCGGACCACGTCCCGCCAGATCTGGCTGTCGGTCCCCGCGTGCGGCAGCATCGCCGAGTGCCACTGCTCGGCACCCGCCTTCGCCGCCCGCCACTGGAAGTAGCAGATGCCGTCCGCGCCGTGCGCCACATGCGCGAGCGCGTTGCGTCGCAACTCGCCCGCCGTCTTGGCCCGGTTGACGGGCTGCCAGTTGACGGCGCCCGTCGAGTGCTCCATCAGCAGCCACGGCCCGCCCGCCAGCGACCGCATCAGGTCGCCGCTCAGCGCGACGTCGATCTGCGACTCCGGGTCGGCCGACATCAGGTAGTGGTCGTTGGCCACCACGTCCAGCTCCGGTGCCCAGCGCCAGTAGTCGAGGGCGTCGAAGTTGTACATCACCATGAAGTTGGTGGTGGCGGGGATCGCGGGGGCCGCCTCCCGGAGCACGTCCCGCTCCGCCGTGTACAGCGACAGCAGTTCGTCGGAGCAGAACCGCCGCCAGTCCAGCTGGTGCGTCGGGTTGGGGACCGCGCCGGTCGCGCGGGGCGGCAGGATCTCCTCCCAGTCGTAGTACCACTGGCTCCAGAAGGTGGTGCCCCAGGCGTGGTTGAGGGCGGCCAGGTCGTCGCCGTACCGGGCCCGCAGCCAGCGGCGGAAGGACTCCGCGCTGGTGTCGCAGTAGCAGGCGGCGTTGTGGCAGCCGTACTCGTTGTGGACGTGCCACATCTTCACGGCCGGGTGGCTCGCGTACCGGTCGGCGATCGCGCCCGCGATCCTCAGCGCGGCCGCGCGGTAGGCGGGGCTGCTCGGGCAGAACGTCTGCCGGCTGCCGTACGACAGGGTGCGGCCGTCGTGGTCCACCGGGAGCGCCTCGGGGTGGGCGCGGAAGAACCAGGCCGGCGGGGCGGCCGTGGGGGTGGCGAGGTCGGCGGCGATGCCGTTCTCGTGGAGGAGGCCGAGGATCCGGTCCATCCGCGAGAAGTCGTAGACGCCCTCGGACGGCTCCATCAGCGCCCACGAGAAGATGCCGACGCTGACCATGTTCACGCCCGCCTCGCGCATCAGGCGGACGTCTTCGGCCCACACCTCCTCGGGCCACTGCTCGGGGTTGTAGTCGCCGCCGTAGACGATGCCGGGGACGGAGAGGGTGCGGTCGTTCATCGGTCGGCTCCGGTAACTCCGGTGAGAAGGCGGCGGGTTGTCTCCACGCCCCACTGGTCGAGGGAGAGCAGCCGGTCGCTGGAGGCGACCAGGCCGCCGACGGCCTCCACGTGCGCCGCCCAGCGCGCACGGGTCTCCACGGCGGGGCGGGCCATCAGGCAGTCGGGGTCGTTGACCCAGAGGCGGCCGTGCTGCCACTGGCGGCCGACCCCGGTGAACTCGGCCGGATCCTGGCCCGGTTGGCTGAAGTCGTCGGCCTCGGGACGGCGGTGCGGAGCGGTGTCCGGGCTGACCCGCATCGCGTCGAACAGGCCGATCGAGGGCAGGATCGGCGCGCCGCAGCCGAGCAGGTAGGCGTCCGCGCCGATCGCCTCCCGGATCAGGCCGATGCCCAGCCGGTACGCGGTCAGCGCGTCCGCGCCCGAGTGCCGTACGCCGTCCATCGCGCCCGCGTAGAGGAAGTCGACCTTGAAGTAGTCGTAGCCCTCGGCGCGCAGTGTCGCGAAGACGTCGGTGAGGTAGGCCGCGGCGGCGGGGTGGGTGGTGTCCAGGACGTACAGGTCGTGCCCCCAGTTGCGGCCCGCGTGCAGCGGGTTGCCGTCGGGGTCGCGGACCAGCCAGTCCGGGTAGGTCTCGGCGAGGGCGCTCGCCGGGTCGACCAGGAAGGGCGCCGTCCAGACGCCCGCCCGGCGGCCGCGGGCGCGGATGGCGTCCGCGATGCCCCGCCGGGAGCGGAAGCGGCCGGAGAGGGTCAGCCAGTCGCCCAGGGCGCTCTGGTAGCCGTCGTCGATCTGCACCACGTCGATCGGCAGGTCGAGGGTGTCCATCGCCCGCAGGTTCTCGTGGATGTCGTCCTCGGTGACGGCCGTGAAGTACTCGTACCAGGAGCACCAGACGGTGGGCGCGGGGCGGGGCGCCGGCACGGCCAGGGCGCCGGCCCAGTCGGCCAGCACGGACTGGATGTCCGTGCCGGTCCACTCCTTGACCGGGCCGTCGGCCTCGACCTCCGCGACCCCGGCCGCGACGGTCAGCCGGATCGAGGGCACCTCGTGCAGCGGGTCGGGCGCCGCCCAGAGCCGGACCGGGGAGCCGTCGCCCGGGTCGAGCGCCAGCAGGCCCTCGCCCTGGAAGGCCCCGTCGGGCACGCTGCGGCCAGGGCGGTAACACACGGTCGCCCAGTTGTCGTTCGTCGGGCGGTAAGGGGCCGCGCCGAGGGCGTAGGCGCCGCTCGGCGACCAGGACTGCCAGCCCTCCTCGTGGACACGGGCGGTGCGCGTGTCCACCGGCACGGAGGCGACCGGGGTGAACGGGTTGTGCACGAGGTTCTCTTTCGGACGGGGCCGGATCAGCCCTTGGCGGAGCCCAGGGTCAGACCGCTGACGAACTGCTTCTGGAGCGCGAAGTACACGAGCAGCGTCGGGATCGCGGTCAGCAGGGAACCGGCGGCGACCAGGTTCGGGTCGGTGAAGAACTGGCCGGAGAGGTTGTTCAGCGCCGAGGTGATCGGCATGTTGTCTCCGGTCGAGATCAGTACCAGCGCCCAGAAGAAGTCGTTGTAGATCCAGATCGACAACAGGGTCGCCAGGGCCGCCATCGCCGGCTTGCACAGCGGCAGCGTGACCTGCCAGTACAGCCGCCACACCGACGCGCCGTCCACCAGCGCGGCCTCGGTCAGCTCGTGCGGCAGCGAACGCATGTAGTTGCTGAGCACGAACGCGCAGAACCCGGACTGGAACGCCACATGGATCAGCACCAGACCGAGCGCCGAGTCGTACAGCTTGCCGCTCTGCGTGATCCCCGGCAGGTTCGTCAGCAGGTACATCCGGTACAGCGGGGTGATGATGACCTGCTGCGGCAGCAGGTTGCCGGCGGTGAAGACCAGCAGCAGGAAGAGGTTGACCCGGAAGTCGAAGCGGGCGACGTAGAACGCGACCATCGACGACAGGAACAGCGTGAGCAGCACGGCCGGGACCGCGATGACCAGCGTGTTCATGAAGTAGTGGGTCATGTCCGACTGCGTGAACGCGTTCTTGAAGTTGTCGAAGTTCAGCGTGTGCGGCCAGGACACGTAGCCGCGGTTGCTGGTCTCGCTGTACGGGCGCATGGCCGAGAAGATCGCCCACAGCAGCGGGGCGAGCCACGCCAGGGCCGTGCCGGCCAGGAACACGTGCAGCAGGACACGGGCCGGGCGGATCGGGTTGCGCTGCTTGGGCAGCGCGCTGCTCACGGTGCTCATGCGCGCCGCTCCTTCCGGAAGGTCGCGATCAGATAGGGAATGATCACGATCAGGGAGATGAACAGCAGCACCACCGCGATCGCCGAGCCGTAACCGATGCGGCTGGACTCGCCGATGATGTTGTTGGTCACCAGGATGGAGAGCAACTCGGTGCCCTGGGCGCCCTTGTTGAAGACGAAGACCAGGTCGAAGGCGCGCAGCGACTCGATGATCGTCACGACCAGGACGATGGTGTTGGTCGGCCGCAGCGTCGGGAAGATGACGTTCTTGAACGTCTGCCACTCGTTGGCGCCGTCGAGGGACGAGGCCTCCCGGAGGGACGGGTCGACGCTCTTCAGGCCGGCCAGGTACAGGATCATCATGTAGCCGGTGTGCCGCCAGGACGCGGCGACCAGCACGGCCCACAGGTTGAGGTTCGGGTCACCGATCCAGTCGATGTAGTGGCCCGGCTTGTTCGCGCCGATGAGGCTGTTGATCAGGCCCGTGTCCGGGTTGTAGATCAGCTGCCAGACGAACCCGATGCACGCCAGGGAGATGACGACCGGGAGGAAGAACGCCGTCTGGTAGACCCGGCTGAACCTGATCTTCTTGTCCAGCTGCACGGCCAGGAACAGGCCGAACGGGGTCGGGATCAGGATGAGGACGACGAACCAGATGACGTTGTGCTGGACGGCCGGCCAGAACTGCGGGTTGTCGCTGAAGAGTTGCTGGAAGTTGTCGAGCCCGACCCATTTGATGGAGTCGAAGCCGATGCCGTCCCAGGAGGTGAAGGCGAGGAGGATAGAGGCCAGGGCGGTCACCCAGACCAGGAGAACGTGCAGAAGCGTCGGCACGCCCGCCATGAAGGCGAGGGTGATCCGGTCACGGCGGGTCAGCAGGCGCTTGTGCCCCTGCTGGACCCGCTTCTTTTCGGACGCGCGCCCAGGAGGCGGCACGGCGGCCGCCTCCTGGGACTTCGTGGGGATTTCAGTCGTCATTCAGCAGCTCACTCGGACGCGAAGATCGTCTTCTTCTGGCGCTCGATGGACGAGAGCAGGCTGTCGATCCCCTTGGGGTTCTGCAGGAACTTCTGCAGACCGGGCTGCATCACCGTGGACGTGAAGTCCGGGCGGGAGTCGCGGTCCATGAACTGGGTGAGGCTCTTGGCGGCGCCGATCATGTCGTACGCCTTCTTCTGCAGCGCCGAGTACGACGACGTGCTGGCCTTGTTGGAGGCCGCCACCACGCTCGGGTCGCCCTTGAGGTAGAGCTCCTCGGCAGCCGGGGAGCCGAGGTACTCCAGCAGCTTCACGACACCGTCGTGGTTCTTCGGGGACTTGCTGACCATGAAGCCGTCGGTGGGCGCCTCCACGGTGTCCTGGCCGTACGCGGAGTTGATCTCCGGGAAGGCGAAGAAGTCGAGGTCGTCCAGGTCGGCCGCGTTGGTGAACTGCTGGGCCACGAAGGAGCCGAGGAGGTACATGCCGGCCTTCTTCGACACCAGGGTCTGGGCGGCGTCCTGCCAGGTGCGGCCCATGAAGCCGTCCTGGTGGTACGGGAGCAGCTCGGCCCAGTGGTCGAAGACGGCCTTGACCTTGGCGTCGGTCCAGGCGGCCTTGCCCCCCATCAGCTCGACGTGGAAGTCGTAGCCGTTGAGACGGAAGTTGATCTGGTCGAAGGTGCCCATCGCCGGCCACGCGTCCTTGTCGCCGAACGCGATCGGGACCAGACCGTCCTTCTTCATCTGCTTGCACAGGGCGACCAGTTCGTCCCAGGTGGTGGGGACCGTGTAGCCCTTCGCCTGGAAGACGCTCTTGCGGTAGAAGACCGCCCAGGGGTACGTGTTCAGCGGCACGAAGTAGTACTTGCCGTCCGCGCCCTTGCTGAGCTTCTTCATCGCGTCGGGGAAGTTGGCCCCGATCTTCTCCCACACGTCGTCGATCGGGGAGGCAAGGCCCTTCTGCGCGAAGAACTGCATGCGGTAGCCCGCGAACCAGTTGAACACGTCGTCCGGCGTGCCCTGCAGATACGAGTTGATCTGCTCCTGGAAGGTGTTGTGGTCCTTGGTGTTCACCTTGACGGTGATGCCGGACTGCTTGGTGAAGGCCGTGTAGAGGGCTCCGTAGGCCTTCTTCGGCACGGCGTCGGACTGGTTGGAGCCGAGGCTGACCGTCTTCGGGTCCGAGGAGGATCCGCTGCCGCCACAGGCGGACAGCAGGGGTATGCCGGCACCGGCGAGCAGCGCGGCCGAACCGGCACCGCGGATGACGTTACGGCGGCTCGGTCCCGGCACGTGAAGACCGGACGGGGAGATGCGCATGGCGGCTCCTGAGTAACAGGGTTCGGCAAGGGGAAGAGTTGATCTTCGAAAGGTCCCGAAACCGATCAGAAACCAACTCGGCCGAACATCGTGGGCGCAATAACAGCCGCTTGTCCGCTCATGCGTCAATAGCCTGCGTCTCTCTCGCCCGTCTCTTGCCCGAAACGTAATCGACATGGTCGCCTGGCGGTTTGTTGAACAGAGCGGTACGACGGAGCCCCCATGGGACAAACTCCATGGGGGCTCGTGTGCGGGCGTGTTGGTTTCCGGTCGCGGGACCAGCGGTTAAACCCGCAGCAACCGGCCCGGCACGGCACGTTCTACGGCCGTACGAGCAGCTGGAAGTCGAAGGCGTACCGGGACGCCCGGTAGACATGGCTGCCGTACTCCACCGGCCGCCCGGTGTCGTCGTACGCCGTGCGCCGCATGGTGAGCAGGGCGGCGCCCTCCTTCTCGTCGAGCCGGACGGCCTCCTCGGCGGTGGCGCTGCGGGCGCCCACCGTCTGCCGGGCGCTGTGCAGGGTGATGCCCGCCGTGCGCATCATCCGGTACAGGCCGGTCGTCTCCAGCCGCTCGGTGTCGAGTTCGAGCAGGGCGGCGGGCAGGTAGTTGCACAGGAACGCCACCGGCTGGCCGTGTGTGCAGCGCAGCCGCTCCAGGACGACCACGTCCGCGCCCTCCGCGATCCCCAGCGCGGCGGCCACCTCGGCGGTCGCCGGGATCCGCTCGTTGCGCAGCACCCGGGTGGTCGGGCCCTGCCCGGCCGACTCCAGGTCGTCGTAGAGGCTGCTCAGCTCCAGCGGCCGCTTGACCTGGCTGTGCACCACCTGGGTGCCCACGCCCCGGCGGCGCACAAGGAGGCCCTTGTCGACAAGCGACTGGATGGCCTGGCGGACCGTGGGCCGGGACAGGCCGAGCCGTACCGACAGGTCGATCTCGTTGCCCAGGAGGTTGCCCGGGGCGAGCACTCCGTGCTCTATGGCCTCCTCCAGCTGCTGGGCGAGCTGGTAGTAGAGCGGCACCGGACTGCCGCGGTCCAGGGCGAAGTCCAGGGCGTCGAGTGCCGAGACGGTCGCGGTGCGGGTGGAATCACCGGTTCGGGCCACCGGGACACCTCCTTCCGGGGTTCGGGGGAATCACAGATGCCGGCGGCGGTCGGCGACCTGCCGGTCGTAGTCCTCGCGGGCCAGTACGGCGGCCTCGCGCTCGGCGGTCTCGGCGACCGGCACGTCCCACCAGGCCTCGGCCGGGGGAGCGGTGGGCGCCGGGTCCGTCTCCACGTACACACACGTCGGCCGGTCGCTCGCGCGGGCCGTGGCGAGCGCCTCGCGCAGCTCCCGCACGGTCTTGGCGCGCAGCACCTCCATGCCGAGGCTGGCCGCGTTGGCGGCGAGGTCCACCGGCAGCGGCGCGCCGCCGAAGGTGCCGTCGGCGGAGCGGAAGCGGTAGGCCGTGCCGAACCGCTCGCCGCCCACCGCCTCGGAGAGGCCGCCGATGGAGGCGTACCCGTGGTTCTGGATGAGGACCAGGTTGAGGGGCAGGCCCTCCTGGACGGCGGTGACGATCTCGGTCGGCATCATCAGATAGGTGCCGTCGCCGACCAGCGACCAGACCGCGACGTCCGGGGCCGCCTGCTGGACGCCGATGCCGGCCGGGATCTCGTAGCCCATGCAGGAGTAGCCGTACTCCAGGTGGTACTGGCGCGGCGAGCGGGCCCGCCACAGCTTGTGCAGGTCGCCCGGGAGCGAGCCGGCCGCGTTGATGACAACGTCGTCATCACCGACGACCGCGTCCAGGGCGCCGAGCACCTGGGTCTGGGTCGGTACGGCGTCCTCGTCGTCCGCGCGGTAGGCCGCCTCGACGACGGCGTCCCAACGCTCCTTGCCCGCCCGGTACTCGGCCGCGTAGTCCGCGGCCACCCGGTGCCCGGACAGGGCCTCCGCGAGGGCCGTGAGCCCCGCCCGCGCGTCGCAGACGAGCGTGCGCGCGGCCAGCTTGTGGGCGTCGAACCCGGTGATGTTCAGGTTGAGGAAGCGGACGTCCGGGTTCTGGAAGAGGGTGCCGGAGGCCGTGGTGAAGTCCGTGTACCGGGTGCCGACGCCGATGACCAGGTCGGCCGTGCGGGCCAGGTCGTCGGCGACGGCCGTCCCGGTGTGCCCGACCCCGCCCAGGTCGGCCGGGTGGTTGTGGCGCAGCGAGCCCTTGCCCGCCTGGGTCGAGGCGACGGGGATGCCGGTGGCCTCTACAAGGGCCCTCAGAGCGTCTTCCGCGCGGCTGTGGTGGACTCCGCCGCCCGCCACGATCAGGGGGCGCTGAGCGGCCCGTACGGCGCTCACGGCGTCGGCCAGCTCCACGGGGTCGGGGGCGGGCCGACGGACCCGCCACACACGCTCGGCGAAGAACTCCTCCGGCCAGTCGTACGCCTCCGCCTGGACGTCCTGGGGGAGGGCGAGGGTGACCGCGCCGGTCTCGGCCGGGTCGGCGAGGACCCGCATGGCGTTCAGCGCGGAGGGGATCAGCGCCTCGGGGCGGGTGATCCGGTCGAAGTAGCGGGAGACCGGGCGCAGGGTGTCGTTGACGGAGACGTCGAACTCGCTCGGGTGCTCCAGCTGTTGCAGCAGCGGGTCCGGAGCGTGGCTCGCGAAGTAGTCGCCGGGGAGCAGCAGCACCGGCAGCCGGTTGATGGTGGCGAGGGCGGCGCCGGTCACCAGGTTGGTGGCGCCCGGGCCGATGGACGTGGTCACCGCCTGCGCCGAGAGCCGGTCCAGCTGGCGGGCGTGGCCGACCGCCGCGTGCACCATCGCCTGCTCGTTGCGGCCCTGGTGGTACGGCATGACGTCGCCGTACTCGAGGAGCGCCTGGCCGATCCCCGCCACGTTGCCGTGGCCGAAGATGCCCCAGGTGCCGGCGATGAGCCGGTGCCGGACACCGTCGCGCTCGGTGTACTGCGCGGACAGGAACCGCACCAGCGCCTGGGCGACGGTCAGGCGGGTGGTCGGCTGGCTCATGGGGGACCTCATTCGGACGGGGTGGTGTAGAGGGGCAGCCGGGCGCCGACCGGCCGGCCGGGCCGGGGCCGGCCGCCGGGGACCGGCACCATGCCGCCGGGGCGCTCCGTCGGTGCCAGGGGTACCCCCGGCGGGAGCGGGTAGGCATCGCTTTCGTAACGGCCCGTCGCGACCAGGCCTGCGGCCTGTGGTGGCGACTCGGTCATGCGAGGCTCCTCGAGGGTGGGCTGATGCCCCTCAGGTGTAGATCGGAGCAGGTCGCGCTGTCAATGGTTTGTACTTACATTCGGACCTGAGTGTGAAATGATGTCTTAACAAAGTATTGACAGCGGGCCGCACAGGGACTTGTATCCCGTCCCAACGCAACAGCGAGTGACCCGGACCACCTCCGTCGGCCCGGGTCCGCGGATCGTCCCGATCCGTTCCTTTCCCCCGTAGCACAGTGAGGTGCAGGAAAGATGGACCGTTCTTCCCACTCCCGTTCGCGCAGGCTGGCCTCGATAGTGGCCGTTGCCGCGGCGGCAGCCCTGACCCTCGCGGGCTGCTCCAGCAGCTCCGGAGGAAAGAAGTCCGAAGAGGGAGGAACGGCGGCCTCAGCGGGCAAGGCATCCACCCCTCGCATGACGGTCGCGCTGGTCACCCACCAGTCGCCGGGCGACACCTTCTGGGACATCGTCCGCAAGGGTGCCCAGGCCGCCGCCGACAAGGACAACATCAAGCTCGTCTACTCCGCTGACCCGAACGCGGGCAACCAGGCCAACCTGGTGCAGAACGCGATCGACCAGAAGGTCGACGGGATCGCCGTCACCCTCGCAAAGCCGGACGCCATGAAGGACGTCATCAGCAAGGCCAACACCGCGCAGATCCCGATCGTCGGCCTCAACTCCGGTCTGAGCGACTGGAAGAAGCTCGGTCTGCTGGAGTTCTTCGGCCAGGACGAGACGGTCGCGGGCGAGGCGCTCGGCAACCGGCTGAACTCCGAGGGCGCGAAGAAGGTCGTCTGTGTCATCCAGGAGCAGGGCAACGTCGGCCTCACCCAGCGCTGCGACGGTGTGAAGAAGACGTTCTCCGGGACGACGGAGACCCTGTACGTCGACGGCACGTCCCCGACCTCGGTCAAGTCGACGATCACCGCCAAGCTCACGCAGGACAAGGCCATCGACCACGTGGTCACGCTCGGCGCCCCGATCGCGCTGATCGCCGTCCAGTCGGCGTCCGACGCGGGCAGCAAGGCGAAGGTCGCCACCTTCGACCTCAACAAGGACCTGACCACCGCCATCAGCAAGGGGACCATCGAGTTCGCCGTGGACCAGCAGCCCTACCTCCAGGGCTACCTGGCGATCGACTCGCTGTGGCTCTACAAGAACAACGGCAACTACAGCGG
>NZ_JAGXJL010000460.1:0-237 GCF_019091475.1 Streptomyces sp. GbtcB6
GGCCCTGGCGCCCACGGTGCTGTTCCGGGTGACCTACGCCAGCGCCGCGCTCGCGGGCACCAGGGACGTCACGCGGACCGACGTCCGCCCGTTGACCACCGGATCGCTGCCGACGCCTCCGCAGGTGGTGCACAGCGGCTCCGACACCGATGCGACTCTGCCGGCCAACACGCTGGCGCCCGGGCCCTACCAGGTCACGGCCCTGGTCCAGTTCCCCGGTGTCAACAGCATCGGAGC
>NZ_JAGXJL010000461.1:0-237 GCF_019091475.1 Streptomyces sp. GbtcB6
GGGACGTCATGCTGCCCGGACGGGACGGCTCCCAGGTACTGCGCCGGCTCCGGCAGACCAGCCAGGTCCCCGTGACCATGCACACCGCCAGGGACGAAGAGGTGGACCGGCTCATCGGCTCCACCACCGGCAGCGACGACTACGTCACCAAGCCGTTCAGCCCGAGCGAGCTGGCGCTGCGCGTACGGGCCATCCTGCGGCGCGCCGAGAGCGGGCCCGGAGCGGAACAGGACGCGG
>NZ_JAGXJL010000462.1:0-237 GCF_019091475.1 Streptomyces sp. GbtcB6
CGCCTACCTGTCCTCCAACACCTTCATCACCTGGGCCGGCTCCTCGGCCGCGTTCTCCTGGTCCGACTACCTCGACCTCGTCGGATCCCGCGGCAAGGACGCCCCGGCCTTCGACGCCTTCGTCCTGTCGGCGGGCGAGAACAACGAGGTCGGCGTCGACACCACCGAGGCCCGGCACTTCACCGACTACAGCCAGGCCAACGACACGAGCGGCACCGGCGGCACGTCACTGGACAG
>NZ_JAGXJL010000463.1:0-237 GCF_019091475.1 Streptomyces sp. GbtcB6
CCCCCGCCCACCCCGGACTCCCTGACCCCGGCGTTCCGGCCCGCGGGCAACGCCCCCGGCGGCGTATGCCCGCAGGGCGGCATCGGCGGCCAGGTCGGCCTGCCCAGCGGCCGCCCGACGTCGCTGCCCTCGACCGCCGCCACCCCGTCCGCCACCGCAACCGCCACCGCCGACTGACCGGAAACGCAGGCCTCTTCCCATGACTACCCCGACGTCCTCACGCGGCCGCAGGCGTGC
>NZ_JAGXJL010000464.1:0-237 GCF_019091475.1 Streptomyces sp. GbtcB6
ATGTCCGTCGAGGACGGCCGAGGTGCGGAGCCGGAGCGTGCGGACCGCCACGCCCAGCGGATCAGGGGCCAGTTGGTCCTGGTCACCGGGGCGGGCAGCGGCATCGGGCGGGCGACGGCGTGCGCGTTCGCGGAGGCGGGCGCGCGGGTGGTGGCGGTGGACCGGGGCGCGGAGGCCGCCGCACGCACCGCCGAGCTGTCCCGGCTGACCGGAGCGGCCGACGCCTGGCCCGGAACG
>NZ_JAGXJL010000465.1:0-237 GCF_019091475.1 Streptomyces sp. GbtcB6
CTGGTGACCCTGCGCCCCATGGGCGACCTTCCGGGGATCGCCTGCGCGTTGTACTTGCTGGCTCTGGCGCTGCACGACCACGAGCGGTACGACGACGCCATCGACCGCTACACCGAGTGCCTCGCGGCCTGCCGGTCCGCCGGCTTCCGGGGGCGTGAGGCCCACGCCCTGTACCGGCTCGCCGAATCCCCCCGCAGGTCAGGGCGGTACGACGAGGCGATGCGATACGCCACCGAG
>NZ_JAGXJL010000466.1:0-237 GCF_019091475.1 Streptomyces sp. GbtcB6
GTTATTAGGTTCAACATCATTACCTTGTGTTTCATTTTTAAGAAAAAAATATATATTTATGAAATAATAATTTGTTGCAACGGGTGTACAGGAAAAATTCGGAAAATATAGCATTTATTATTTATTAGTAGAGTATTGACAATTTCAACAGTAAATTAACTGATTGTATACTTTTTTGTCTGCTAACATTAAGTATTTGATATTTGAGTGGTGAACTCTTATTTGTCCGCTTTTTAA
>NZ_JAGXJL010000467.1:0-237 GCF_019091475.1 Streptomyces sp. GbtcB6
TTGATCACATCACCGAATGGAGTATTTTTTTTATTATTTTGATTGCATCATCGTCGAGAAAGAGTACTTTTGATCGTTTCGTGTTATCATGGAAGAGAGTATTTTTGGTTCGAATGATTCTAAGTGTTGGCTATGCAAACTTTCTCTTTCTCCGAAGGGCCCAAAGTTGTATTTTCAAAAGACGCTAACCCGCGAATCCTTTAGGCAATGAGATTTCATTATCCTAGACGAAGTCCT
>NZ_JAGXJL010000468.1:0-236 GCF_019091475.1 Streptomyces sp. GbtcB6
CTGCACGAGTTCACCACCGTGCCGGGCGTCAAGGAGGACGTCACCGACCTGATCCTCAACATCAAGCAGCTGGTCGTGAGCAGTGAGCACGACGAGCCGGTCGTGATGTACCTGCGCAAGCAGGGTCCGGGTCTGGTCACCGCCGCCGACATCGCGCCTCCGGCCGGTGTCGAGGTGCACAACCCCGATCTGGTCCTCGCCACGCTCAACGGCAAGGGCAAGCTGGAGATGGAGCT